>JAZRFG010000163.1:0-1662 GCA_045661265.1 Eubacteriales bacterium | reverse complement strand
GCGGGCAGGGAAAGGATCAGCATCAGACACAAGCCCTCGAAGGCGCCGCACAGCAGTGGCGCGCGTCGCGCATAAAAGCGTGTGGCCAGCATGCCGCCTATCGCGCACACAAGGTAAAGCATCGCAAGTCCTGCGGGCGTGTGATAGCGGTTCGGATCCGAGGTGCGAAGCAAAAGTGCTGTTGTGGCAAGTAACAGCAGCGCCCCCAGAAGCACCGTGACGGGAAGCGCGACAAGCACGCATTTCATCATTGCGGAAAAGCTTTGGGGGCGTTCGGCTGTCAGCGCGCGCCTTGCGGGCGACGCCTGTTTTCTTCTCAAGTGCATGGGGAACCCTCCTTATGGTGTAGATCACTACACTATATGAGGGTGCGGGGCAAAATATTATTTGCTTTCGGTTTCCTCGGCGGGAGCTTCCTCGGCCAACTTGGCAGCGCGTGCTTCCTCAACGCGAACGTCAACGGAGCGAACGGCAGACTTGAGCAGACGAATGCGGGTGTGATCGCGGGTAGTCTCGATGACCATGGTCTCTTCTTTGATGCTGACGATCTTGCCGATGATGCCGCCGATCGTGGTGATCTCGTCACCAACCATCAGGCTGTTGCGCATCTGCGTGGCCTCGCGCTCCTGCTTTTTCTGCGGACGAATGCCGAAGAAATAGAACACGCCGATGAAAAGAACGACCATCAGGATAATGGAAACGGCAGAGCTGCCGCCGGTGCTGGTAAGCAAGCTGTTGTAGAACATTGTTTTTCCTCCTTCAAGTGCCTTTGGGCACATAATTAACAACATTATAACCCTTTTTGCCAAAAAATACAAGGTCTAAAATGTAAAAAAATGAAAAATAGGAAAAAAGCAGCTCCGCGTGACAAAAATGGGCAAATCGGTTGAAAATGCAATATTTTTATGATATAATAACTAAGAATAACTTTTTAAGGAGCTCTTATGGCTAAAATTGCGTATCCCGAATGCGGAAAAATCGTGACCACACACGGCTGCCACGGTGGCGTTAAGATCGAAAGCTGGTGTGACAGTCCCGAGGTGCTTGCCGCACTGCCTGCGGTCTATATGAAAAAGGAGGGTGCCCTTGTGCGCGTGGCGCTCAAGAAAACGGCGATCTCGCGCAACACGGTGTACGCCACGCTGGAGGGTGTTGACACCATGGAGAAGGCAGACGCTCTGCGCGGTACCGTGGTATATGCCAGCCGCGAGGATCTGAAGCTGCCCGAAGGCGTAATGCTGATCGCAGAAATGATCGGTCTGCCCGTATATCACGAGCAAACGGGGGACAAGCTGGGTGTGCTGAAGGACGTGATCCACCCTGCCCATACCGACATTTACGTTATCACCACCGACAAGGGCGAGGCGATGGTCCCCGTGGTAGAGGAGTTTGTGAAGCGCGTAGATGACAGCGGCGTATATCTTTTGCCGATCGAGGGAATGTTCGCATGAGATTTGATATTATGACCCTTTTTCCCGACCTTGTGAGCACCGTGCTTGGGGAAAGCATCATCGGGCGCGCGCAAAAAAGCGGCGCGATCGAGGTGCACGCGCACAATATCCGTGATTACTCTAAGGACAAGCACCGCAAGGTGGACGACGCGCCCTACGGTGGGGGTAGAGGAATGCTGATGATGGCACCTCCCATTTATGATTGCTATGA
>JAZRFG010000162.1:0-5774 GCA_045661265.1 Eubacteriales bacterium | reverse complement strand
GATGGGGATTGACCACGGCCACGGCATCGGGGAGCACCGCACGGCACTCGTGGTGGTCGGTGATGACCATATCGATGCCGCGCTCGCGCGCGTAGAGCGTCTCGTCACAGGCAGTCACACCCGTGTCCACCGTGATCACGCAGGTCACGCCATTCTCGGCAAGCTTGTCTATCGCCGCGATGGAAAGGCCATAGCCCTCGCCCGAGCGGCTGGGAATGTAGTAGGAAACGTCCGCGCCCTTGCTCTTCAAGTAGAGATAGAGCACCGTCACGGAGGTCACACCGTCCACGTCGTAATCGCCGTAGATCACGATTTTTTCCTTTTGCTCGACGGCCCTACGAATGCGCGCCACGGCGCGATCCACGTCACGAAGCAAAAAGGGGCTGTGGAAGTTGGTATCCTCGCAGGACAGAAAGCGCCGCACGGCGTCGGCACTCGTGAGCCCGCGATGGTACAAAAGGCGCGCGCAAACAGACGAGAGCCCCATCTGCTCGCTAAGAGAGGCGATCTC
This sequence comes from Eubacteriales bacterium, assembly GCA_045661265.1. Lineage (GTDB taxonomy): Bacteria > Bacillota > Clostridia > Oscillospirales > CAG-272 > Firm-07. The sequence goes on along the minus strand of JAZRFG010000162.1, from coordinate 5,263 downwards.
GCCCTCCGCGGCATCGGCGCGCTCGCGCAGCACCCATATCTTCTCTTTGATCCGTTGTTCCATCAATTTTTTCCTTCCTTAGGTTGGCGATAGCGCGCCATCACGGCAAGCGCCGCGCGCAGCCCGTCCAGAGCCGCGCTGGTAATACCGCCCGCATAGCCCGCACCCTCCCCAACGGGATACAGATACGCGTGCCCGGGGGCAGTGCCGTCCGCGCCGCGCAGAATGCGCACGGGCGAGGACGTGCGGCTCTCCACGCCCGAAAGCACCGCATCGGGCGCGGCATAGCCGCGAAGCTTTTTATCAAAAGAAACAAGACCCGCCGCCAGCGTGTCGCACACAAACGGGGGCAACACCTCGCGCAGATCGGCCGTGCGCACGCGACCGCCGCCATAGGTGGGCTGAATGCGAGAGGGCGCGGTGCCCCGCTTGCCCGAGAGAAAATCTCCCACGGTCTGCACAGGGGCATAATAGTCGCCACCGCCCGCACGATACGCCGCACGCTCGATGCCGCGCTGGAACTCGATGGCACCCCTTACAGTGCCGCCAACGTCTGCGGGCATGACAGATACCGCTACCGCCGCATTCGAATTTCTGCCGTCGCGCGCGTGATAGCTCATACCGTTGACCACGACGCCGCCCTCCTCGGACGCGGCGGTGACGATCTCGCCGCCGGGACACATGCAAAACGTGTAAACGCCGCGCGCTCCCGTGGTGTCGGAAAGCGCATATTCCCCCGCGCCAAGCGCAGGGTGGCCCGCCAGATCTCCATACAGCGCGCGGTCGATGTCCTCGCGCAGGTGCTCGATACGCACGCCCACGGAAAAGGGCTTGGGCTCGATCAAAAGTCCCTTTTGCAAAAGCAGCTCAAAGGTGTCGCGGGCGCTGTGACCGACGGCAAGCAGCACAGCGCCCGCCTCGATCTCCCCTTGCGAAGTCTTCACACGCACACCGTGCGAGAGGGGTGTGATATCCTCCAGCTTCGTACGGTACTTCACCGTACCGCCCAGCGCTTCGATGCGACTGAGAATGCTGTGCACGACCTCGCGCAGAATATCCGTGCCCACGTGGGGCTTTTGCTTTTGTTCGATCTCAGCGGGTGCGCCGAACTCCACCATGCGGGAAAGCACGTAATTGCAAAGCGGATCGTTGACGCGCGTGACCAACTTTCCGTCGGAAAAGGTGCCCGCGCCCCCCGCGCCGAACTGAATGTTGCTCTCGGTGTCCAGCGCGCCCTCGGTGGCAAATTTCTCCACGGCCCGCGCGCGTGTGAAAACGTCGTCGCCGCGGTCGATGATCACAGGGGCGTAGCCATTCTCTGCCAGAAGCAGTGCGGCAAAAAGGCCCGCGGGACCCATACCCACGACCAAGGGGCGCGCCGAGAGCTCCTCAATGCCAAAGCGCACCTTGGGCAGCGCGCGCGTGAAAGGACGCGCGCCGAGCTTTTGTAAAAGCGCGTCGCTTACGCGGATCGGCTCGTCACTCTCGCAAAGCACCGAGCAGACCTTGCGCATCTCGTGCTTGCGGCGCGCGTCCAGCGATTTTTTGTATATGCGAAAACGAAGCCGCGCGTCAAGACGCGCGGACTTCAGCTTTTTTTGTGCAATTTTAAGGGCCTCGCCGTCGGGGGCATCAAACGGAATGCGAATATCCGAAAGCAGAAGCGCACAGATCTTTTCCTGCATTTTACTTTTTCCTTGCAGTCAGCACGGCGCTCCACTCACCCGAAGCGCACACGTCCGCAGGCAGCTGCAAAAACGTCTCGCTCACAAGCGCCTCGCCGCCGTAGTAGCTCAGCAGATACGCGGCATCCTGTGCAGAAACCGTCACCACGATCTCGTTGAGATCCCTGAGCGTAGCGACGGTGCCCTCGATCTCAACGCCCTCCACGGAGAGCGTGCACTCGTATCCCGCAGGGGACACCACGCGAATGGGGATATAGTCCGTGTCAGTGGTGTTCATCACGCACACCCATACGATCCCCGCCAGCAAAAAGCAGATCACGGCAACCAAAAGGCCACTCCAGAGTCTGCGATGGGAGCTGTGGCTAACCGCGTCCTGCTCGCCGCCGATATCTAACAAAATCTCTTTCTCGTTCATTTCATTTCCTCGCTATGTTGTGCGTTTCTCTGCATGCCAAGCAGCTCGCCGAGCTTGCGGCGCAGGGAAGCCGACGTAAAGTTGCGGTAAAGCTCGCCCTTGACGGCAAGCGAGATGATGCCCGTCTGCTCGGACACCACGATGATGATAGCGTCACTATCCTCAGAGGCGCCGACAGCGGCGCGGTGACGCGTGCCCAGATCCTTGACCGGCTCGGTATTCTGCGTCAGGGGCAGGTTGCAGCCCGCCGCATATACGCGGCCCTCGCGAATGATAACGGCACCGTCATGCAAGGGGGTCAGGTTATAGAAGATCGTCTGCAAAAGGCGGGCGCTGACATCGGAATTCAAGAGCGTGCCGCTTTGCGCGTATTCACCGATCCTGATCGAGCGCTCGATGGCGATGATCGCACCGGTTTTGGAAAAGGACATGTGCTTTACGGCGAGGACGATCTCGTCCAACGCAGTGGCAGAGATCGCACTGCGGTTTGCCGCCTGGTGCGTGCCGATATTCTTCAGCCCACGGAAGGAGGTGGAGCCAAGGCGCTCGACCACCGAACGGATCTCGGGCTGGAAGATCACCACCAGCGCCACAAGACCATAGCCGAAGAAGGAGCCGAACAGATAGCGAAGCCCGTAGAAATCAAACATCTCGCTCACGGCATAAAGACCGATCAGAATGCCGATGCCCCAAAGGATACGCCCCGCGCGACGCTCGCGCACAAAGCGGAAAATGGCGAAGAAAAGCGCCGCCAAAAGCAGAATGTCAGCAGCGTCACGCCAGGTGAAGCCGCGGAACGGACCCATAATATATTCCCAAGAAAAGCTGCCGGAAAACAGCCGATCAAAAAATTGTTTCATCTCAAATTCCTCTTTTATCAGACAGGGCGAAGATCGCCGCATAAATTCATTCGTTGCCACTGCCGGGGGGCAGCACCGCGCCGCAAGGGTGTTTCGCGCGCTCAAGGGACGCGCCGCATGCGCGTTCATAAAATCATTATAGCATAAAATAATATGAAATGCAAATATTTTTTCACTATTTTTTCACATTTTTTCTCTCTGGGCCTCCGACATCGCCAAAAAGCTCACTACAAGCGCTGTTTTTGTGCAAAAAAAGCGCACTTTGCGGCGCATTGCCACTTTTTTTCGCAAAGACCTTTCCTTTTCTTCGCTCTTGTGTTACAATAAAGTCAATCCCGACCTGGAAAGGAGAACCCTATGAACGCATCCTTTTACATGCCCACCCGCGTTTTTTTCGGTGAGGGCGCATTGATCAACAACAAAAAAGCCCTTGCCATCGGCAAACACGCCTTTATCGTCACAGGCGCACGCTCCGCGAAGGCCTCCGGCGCTTTAGATGACGTGACCACCGCTTTGAACGAGCTTGGCATTTCTTACACCGTTTTCGACAAGATCCGCGAAAATCCGCCCCTGCTCACCTGCTTTGAGGGAGGCAAGTTGGCCGCCGAGATCGGCGCGGACTTCGTCATCGGCATCGGCGGCGGCTCCCCCCTGGACGCTGCCAAGGCAATCGCCGCATTCGCCGCAAACCAAGGAATTGAGCCGATGGATATTTACGATGACGCAAAGCGTCAAAATCCCACGCTCCCCCTTGTCGCCATTCCCACCACGGCGGGCACGGGCAGCGAGGTCAACTATTACAGCGTCCTCACCCTCCCCGACGGAGAGCGCAAAAAGACCTTTAAGGCAGGCGACGCCTGGCCCCGCGCGGCATTCGTCGATCCCCGCTATACCTATTCCCTGTCCTACGACTCCACAATAAGCACCGCGCTGGACGCCTTTGCCCACGCGCTGGAGAGCTATCTTTCGCCGAAATCCACGATCTTTTCCGAGCAAGCCGCCCTTTTTGCGGCAAAGGAGCTCTGGGACGTACTCTCGCAAGCACCCGCCAGCTTCACCCCCGAAATGCGCGAGCAGCTGATCGCCGCCGCGACCGCCGCGGGCATGGCAATTTCGGTTGCCGGCACCGGCTTCCCGCACCCGATGGGCTACGGCATTACGATGCTGGACGGTATCCCGCACGGCAAGGCCTGTGCCGTGTTTGCGGGCGATTATATCGAGTATAACGAGAGAACCGAGGTGGGCAAGGCACGTATCGTCGCCTTTGCCGCACACATCGGCACCACCCCGAAGCTGATGAAGGCTCTTTTGCCCGGCCTTGCCGCCGTTGACCTTTCCTTTACCGAGGAGGAGATCGACCGCCGCGTGAAGCTCAACAGCGGTGCGGGCAACTATGCCAACAGCCCCTACGTTCTTTCCGTGGAGGAAATGTACGACATCTATCGCAGCCATTTCCTCAAAAAATAACGAGATTTGGCGAAAACAAAAAGCGGCACGCGCTGTGCCGCTTTTTTGTTTTTCCACTTTATATGCTTTATTTTTCCAATTTTCGATACCGTTTTTCCATATTCACTAAATTTATTGCCGATATTTTTCAATTTCACGTTGTTTTCGCGCTTTTTTGTAAAAATATGCACCGCCGCAGAAAGGACACAATTTGAAGCCGTACCCCCCCCTTTTTTTGAGCGGGACTAAAAAGAAAAAAAGAAAAGCGACCTTGCGGTCGCTTTTCTTTTTTGGTGGAGACAGTTGGAATCGAACCAACGACCTCATGCATGTCAAGCATGCGCTCTAACCATCTGGGCTATGCCTCCATTTGCTGCAGCGATTGCCACAACAGATGGTATTATACCACATTCTTTTTCAAAATGCAACCCCTTTTTCAATATTTTTTCAAAAAATCTTTTGCTTTTGCGATTTTTCTTGACTTTTGCGCGCCTGATAGCTATAATATTATAGATATAATATAAAAGCGAGGATCTTTATGAATTTATGTGATCAAAAAACAGTGCGCTCTGTGATGCAGGCGTTCGGGCTGCGCTTCCGCAAGGAATTCGGTCAGAACTTCCTCACCAACCGCGGCGTAGTGGAGGATATTGCCGACTATTGCACCGACAGCGAGGAGGAAACCATCCTTGAGATCGGCCCCGGCATCGGCACGCTCACACGCGAGCTTTGCGCGCGCTATAAAAACGTGGTAGCGCTGGAGATCGACAAGTCACTCATCCCTGCGCTCAAATACACGCTGAACGAATTTCATAACGTCACCGTCATCAACGAGGACGTGATGAAGGCGGATCTTG
>JAZRFG010000161.1:0-2468 GCA_045661265.1 Eubacteriales bacterium | reverse complement strand
CGCGCCATACGCCGCGCCGATCCAGCTCGGCGCAAAGCACACCGCGGAACAAAAGCTCCTCGGCGATGGCGGGCAGCAACGCCAGCACCGGCACGGCGATCACACCCTGCCAGACGGTGAGGGGCGCGTTTTGCGCAAAGGGGATCGCGCTGTTACCAAGTGTGTCGTTGCCCCCAAACAGGATCGAGAGCAACAGCGCGCCGCAAAGTAGTGTGAAAAGTGCGCTAAGGATCAGCGGCAGGTGCACCGCATGCGGGCGACGCCAACGGATCGCGCGAGCGTATCCTTGTCCGCGCATCCACATAAAGACAAGTGCACAAAGCAGAAGGACAGAGGTCAGCACGGCACAGAGAAGATGCGAAGAAAAGCTTTCTGCCAGGTACTTGGCACCAAGGCGCAGGGCAAGCGTTGCCGCAAAGCAAAACAGCATCAAAAAAGCATACAGGGCGCGCTCGCGTGCATAGCGGGGGCGCGGCGGCAGAAAATTAGCCATCTTGCAAAAGCTCTCCTTTCTCGGTCAGAATGATGGATACGGCAAGGTCGGTGTCCTCGTGCGGCAGGGCCTCGCACGTAAAGGTACTGTAAATGGGGAGCATCGAGATGCCCTTGAAATCCGCCAAAAAGCGGTCGTAAAAGCCGCCGCCATAGCCAAGGCGCTCCCCGCTTTTGGTCGCCGCAAGCGCGGGAACAAGGCACAGCGTGCACGCGCCAAGGGGTGCGAGAGGGGCGTCTTTTGGCGGGGTGGGGATACCGAATCTGCCCGCCTCCAGCTCTTGCTCGTGTTCGACAAGATGAAAGTGCATCTGCACGCCCGCACAGATCGGGAAGGCGGTTTTTATGCCCCGTTGGCGGGCCAATTCATACAAAGCGGTGAAATCCGGCTCGCCGCGCACGGGGGAAAAGCAAAGCAGGGTGTCGCACCCCGCAAAGGCGGGGTGTGCCGCGATCCGGCGGCACAGCGCCGCATCTAACGCGGTCCTTTCGGCGGCGGGGATCGCCGCGCGTTGCGCGAGAAAATGCGCGCGCAGGCGCTTTTTTTCGGCGATCACGTCAGCAGGCATCACTCGGCCAGCACGGCGTGGCGAAGCGCGTTGGCTGCCTCCTCGCCCTTGAGCGCCGTGACGAGTGCAAGGCCAAACTCCAGTGCCACGCCCATACCTGCCGCGGTGATGATGTTGCTGTCACGCACCACCTTTTTCTCGGAAATGCGCGCACCCGTCAGCTCCTTTTCGAAGCCGGGATAGCAGATCGCCTCCTTGCCCTCAAGCAACCCGCGCTTGCCAAGCACAAAGGGGGCAGCGCAGATGGCTGCGATAAACGCGCCCTTGCGCGCGGCTACGCGCAGGGCGCTGTCCACGACGCGACTGGCGTCCAGATTTTTCGACCCGGGCATGCCGCCGGGGAGAATGATCATCTCGGGATTGGCGTCGGCAAACATCGTGTCGGGCATATCCGCCTGCACGGTGATGCCGTGCGAGCCGCGGATCATCTCGCCGCCCACGCCGAGCGTGGTGACCTCCACGCCTGCGCGGCGCAAAAGATCCAAGGGACACAGTGCCTCGATCTCCTCAAAGCCATTTGCCAAAAACAGATAAACCATAATGCGCTCCTTTGCAAAAGCCACCCGACGAAAAGGTCGGGTGGCGAATTTTCACCCCGTCCCGGGGTTATTTGCTCAAATAGTTGATGACCTCGGCAACGGGAACCGTGATTTCCTCACGCGTTTGCAGGTTCTTGAGCTTGACCTCTCCCGTCTCACGCTCGCTGCTGCCCATGATGGCAACGTGGCTGTAATTGCCGCGCACGGCGTAGTCGATCTGCTTACCGAACTTCTTGCTGCCAAGGTAGAGCGATGCGGTCACGCCTGCCTCGCGCAAGGTGTCCGTCAGATTGACGTATGCCTCGTAGGGCACGTCGTCAAAGCGGGTGACCAGCACCTTGGTGCCCTCGTTGGAAAGATCCGGCACGAGGTTGTGCGTAACGAGGAAGTTTTCCAGCGTCACGTCGCCCATGCCGTAGCCCACGCCGGAGATCTTCGCGTTCTTCACAAAAAGACCGACGAGGTTGTCGTAACGGCCGCCGCCAAACATGGCGCGGTTGTTCTCGGGGGCGAGATCGAACACCTCGAATACGGTGCCCGTGTAATAGTCCAGACCGCGAATGATGCCGAAGTCGAAAGTGCAGTACTTGTCAAGGCCCGTCTGTTGCAGGGCGTCGAACAGGGCGCCCAGCTCCATGGCACCCTGAGAGTCGGGGCACAGTGCCGTGGCTTCCTTGACGCTCATAGCGTAAAGGGCGTCGATCTTTTCAATCTGCTCGGTGGAAAGGCCCAGCTCGCGCATCGCGTTCTCGTATGCTTCGCGGGTGACCTTGTTCTTGCGGTCGACTACCTTGGAAACGCGGCGTGCGCCCTCGGCGTCGGTGCCTGCAATGGCGGCGATCACGTCGTTGAAGAAGCGGCGGTTGTT
>JAZRFG010000160.1:0-2752 GCA_045661265.1 Eubacteriales bacterium | reverse complement strand
GATTTTCTTCACCAAAAAACTTTTTTTCAAAAAACGAGATTTTTTTCAAAAAAGGGCTTGACAAACAAAAGGCCGTGTGCTAAAATATACTGGTCGTTGACATCTGGGTGTGGCGCAGTTGGTAGCGCGCTACCTTGGGGTGGTAGAGGCCGCACGTTCAAGTCGTGTCACTCAGACCAACACAAAGCTTCGCTTTGTGATCGACAAGGTGCCGCCCAAGCGACACCTTCCATATGCGGGCATGGCGGAATTGGCAGACGCGCTAGATTCAGGTTCTAGTCGAAGCAATTCGGTGGAGGTTCAAGTCCTCTTGCCCGCACCACAAAAAGAAAGACACCGTCTTGCGCGGTGTCTTTCTTTTTGCTAGTGTGGGTAATTGGTGCTTGTACCGATACTGAATTTTTCGGTTTTGCAAAGCAAAATGGTCGGCGGTGCCGACAAGGAAAATTTTTGGAGCACGCCATGCGTGCGTCTTGAAGCGTTCAAGTCCGCACTTGGCGCTGCGCGCCAAGGTGTTTGCCACCCACCAAAACGAAAAGGGAGCGCTTCGGCGCTCCCTTTTCGTTTTGGTGGCCAGCGAAGTGCAAGCCACGCCGCTTGCCCATTATTATCCCAAAAAATTCTCTTGCACAAAATATTACCATTAATTATAATATTCTCCCCCTCTCAAGGCGCCGCTTTGAGAGGAATTTTTTGTTTATTTTTTATTTGTAAAAAAGAAAAACCCCTATTGACATTTTTTTCACAATATGATATAATGGCCGATGAGTGCAGACGGATCCCGCACGAGTAATTTACATTTCGAGGCGGATTTTTGTTTCGAGGTGTAAATTACCCGTACGGGAACGAATGCATATCACAATAAAAGAAAGAGGAAAGAATCATGAAAAAAATTCTCGCACTCGTCCTTTGCCTTTGCACGATGCTCACGCTGTTCGTAGCATGCGGCGACAAGGAAATTGACTACAAGCTCGGTATGGGCGTCGTGGTCAGCATGGACAGCTCCGCCACCGGCAACGCACAGGTCGACGCTACCGTCGCAACCGTTGTGACCGACACTGACGGCAAGATCGTAATGTGCCGCATCGACGTAGCACAGAACAAGATGGCTGTTGCGGGCGGCGCAGTCAAGACCGACGCTACCTTCGAGACCAAGATGGAGCTTGGCTCCCGCTACGGCATGGAGGGCAAGGTTGACAACGACGGTAACGGCGTGAAGCTTGAGTGGAACGCTCAGGCAAAGGCCTTCGAGACCTACGTTGTTGGCAAGACCGCTGACGAGGTCAAGAACATGGAGCTTCAGGAAAAGAACGGCCACAAGATCGCTGTTGACCAGGCTCTGCTTGACGCCGGCTGCTCTATGCAGATCACCGATTTCATCGACGCAGTCGTTAAGGCTTGCAACGATGCACAGGGCATGAGCTTCAAGGCAACCGAGGGCTCCTTCACCCTTGGCGTGGCTGCTAAGACCACCGCTGCTGACTCCGTTGCTGCTACCGCAGAGGCCAACGGCACCGTGAAGATGTACTCCGACTTCGCCGCTGCTGTTGTTGTGGACGGCAAGATCGTGGCTGCTCTCAACGATGCGATCCAGCCCGACATCACCATCAACACCGCAGGCGAGATCGTCGCTAAGACGTTCAAGAACACCAAGCGCGAGCTCAAGGAAGAGTACGGCATGGCCGGCAAGGTTGACAACAACGGCGACGGCGTGAAGCTTGAATGGTACGTTCAGTCTGAGGCATTCTCCAAGTTCGTGGTTGGCAAGACCGCTGACGAGGTTGCTGCTCTTGCAACCGAGCTTGTAAACGGCCACTATATCTCCACCGACAGCGCTCTGCTTGAGGCCGGCTGCACCATCCAGATCACCGGTATCAAGGCAGTAGTGGCTCAGTCCGCAAAGAACGCTCGCTAATTTCATAACCAGCAAGGGAGCAGAAATTTGAAAATTTTCAAATCTCTCACCTGCCTTTGCGCAGTTTTGGGGCTGCTCGTCGTTTTGACGGGCTGCCCTAATTCTGCTCATAAGGAGGAGCCGCAAGGGATGGTATATTTTACCTTTTTTGACACGGTTTCCTATATTTACAGCTACGCCGGGGACTCCGAGGAGGATTTTGCGGCGAACTGTGAGGAAATTTCCAAAATTTTGGAAGAATACCATCGCCTTTTTGATATCTACTATGAGCACTCCGGCGTGAGCAACCTGAAAACGCTCAACGAAAACGCGGGGGGCGACCCGATCAAGGTCGACCAAAAATTGATCGATTTTCTACTTTATGCCAAGGAGCTTTACACCCTCACAAACGGTGAAATGAACGTGATGATGGGTGCGGTTCTTTCGCTCTGGCACGACTGCCGCGAACAGGCAACCGCCGGTACCGCCCGCATTCCCGACGCGCAAGCGCTGGAGGAGGCGGCACGCCACACGGACATTTCCCTTTTGGAGATCGACGAGGAAAACGGCACCGTCCGCATCACCGACCCGCAGGCCCGCATTGACGTGGGCGCGCTCGGCAAGGGATATGCCACCGAAAAGGCGGCACAGTACCTGCAAAAGCAGGGCGCCGAAAGCTACGTGCTCAACATTGGCGGCAACATTCGCATCGTCGGCCACAAGCCCGACGGCACCGGCTGGGGCACCGGCATCAAAAACCCCAAGGATCCCACACAATACGCCCTGAAGATCTCGATCGCCGACACGTCCTGCGTGACCTCGGGCGATTACGAGCGATACTTCACCGTTGACGGCGTG
>JAZRFG010000159.1:0-4177 GCA_045661265.1 Eubacteriales bacterium | reverse complement strand
CGGAATGAAGCAAAACCGACGAGGAAGTGCGTTTTGCGCACGACCGAGGAAGGGATCTCTAAGCGGTTTGTAATGCGCCGCCTGCACGAAGAAACATTTGGATGTGTGCGGTATGGGATATGAGAAAAATGTAACCAATGCTGAGCAGACACCCCGCAAACTCATTAGAGATCCCGCTGTGCGCGTTTCGCGCGTCACGTTAGTTATCTGACGGATTTTCTTGGATCAACGGTCGATACTCGTCCGGTCGCGGTGACCATACTGGGTTCGGCCATAATTCCTCCTCGCGGTACCAATGTTCTTTATCGACTATAGATGAAACGTCTTCTCCATCTCGCGGGTAGAAAACGCAGTTGCCTTCGTGCTCATAACTCATAAAAAAGCAACTCCCGTCGGATCTGTAAAAATGCTTAAATGCCGGTTCATCATAATTCCATCCGTCCCAAACGCTGTGCGTGTTCTCGATCAAAATCTGATACAGCTCAGGGCAAATGCGGTAGAAATGCAAATGGATTACAATATCGCCAATATGCGATGGTTTGGGATCGCGCGGAGGTGCGTACTCAAAGCAGGCAGGGTCAACCGTTATTTCATAAGGCTTGAGCTTTTCCGTCCATTGAATGTGAGGTGAAAACCAGATGCTGAAATATTCAGAATACTGAAAACAAGTTTGAATCAGTTCCTCATAATCTACACCCTCAATGTCGTAGTCTTCATCTTCGGTTAAGATATCTGTATCAAAGAAAACGTAATTCATTTTTCCTCCTGTATTACGGTTAGGTAGGGACGCAGGGAAAGGTTCTTTGCAATGCATAGCTTTACTGAGTATCGCCTCTTGTGACGTGCATGCTTTTTTTTCATTATATCATATCAATGACGGACTTGTCAAGTTTTTGCTTCGCAACGCAACCGCAGGGAACCGACCGCGCAATATCTTTTGTAATGCTTGATTCAACCATCATTTGTACTGTTTTTTCTCACAACCTATTGACAAAAACCGTGATCAATGCTATAATACATCTGTTAAGCTTATTCTAATAAGGAGATATTTATCATGAAGAGAATTCAGACTATCCAGACCCGTGATCTCGCTAAGAGCGTAAACAACGGTGGTTGCGGCGAGTGCCAGACCTCCTGCCAGTCCGCTTGCAAGACCTCTTGCGGTGTTATCAACCAGTCCTGCGAGAACAAATAAGGGCTAATTCGATTAGCGCAGACCAAAAACACACAAAACAAAAAAGAAAGCCGCTTTTTCTATCGCAAAACGGTAGGGAGAGCGGTTTTTCGGTAGAAATTCCTGCGGAATTTCGATTTTTATGTGTTTTTTAGGCGCGCTCTCGCCACTCGACGTATGTAAATACGCCTGTCGTGCCGAGATCACGCCTTCTGCATCCAACGAATTCGCCCTTCCATTTCCCTTTTAAGGAGAATTTATGGTACATCAATACAAGCTGAACGGATACAATATCGTGCTGGACACCTGCTCGGGCTCGGTGCACACCGTGGATGAGGTCGCCTATGACGTCATCGAAATGTACAAGACCCACACCGAGGAGCAGATCGTCGAAGCACTTTTGCAAAAGCACGCGGACAAGCCCGACGTCACACGCGAGGAGCTGACCGAGTGTATCGAGGACGTGCGCGCGCTGGAAAAGGCAGGCAAGCTGTTCTCCGCCGACGTATACGAAAATCTTGCCATCGACTACAAGAACAACTCCAAGGTCGTCAAGGCACTTTGCCTGCACGTGGCACACACCTGCAACCTCAACTGCTCTTACTGCTTTGCAAGCCAGGGTAAGTACCACGGCGAACGCGCACTGATGAGCTTTGAGGTCGGCAAGCAGGCGTTCGACTTCCTCATCAAGAACTCGGGCACGCGCCGCAACCTTGAGGTGGACTTCTTCGGCGGTGAGCCGACGCTCAACCTTGACGTGGTCAAGGAGCTGGTCGCTTACGCGCGCAGCATTGAAAAAGAGCATGGCAAGAACTTCCGCTTTACCTTTACCACCAACGGTATGATCATGGACGACGCGCTGATCGACTGGCTGAACGCCGAAATGAGCAACGTGGTGCTCTCGCTGGACGGACGCCGTGAGGTCAACGATCACTTCCGCAAGGATTACACGGGCAAGGGCAGCTACGACACCATCGTGCCCCACTTCCAGCGTCTGGTGGAAAAGCGCGGCGGCAAGAATTACTACGTGCGCGGCACCTTTACCCACAACAACACGGACTTCACCAACGATCTTTTCCACATGGTGGATCTCGGCTTTACCGAGCTTTCAATGGAGCCCGTGGTCTGCCCCCCCGGCGACCCTTACGCGCTGACCGAAGAAGATATGCCGAAGCTCTTTGAGCAGTATGAGATCCTTGCCAAGGAGATGCTCAAGCGCAAAAAAGAGGGCCGCCCCTTCACGTTCTATCACTACATGATCGACCTCAAAAACGGTCCCTGCATCTACAAGCGCATCACGGGCTGTGGCTCGGGCACCGAGTATATGGCCGTGACCCCCTGGGGCGATCTTTACCCCTGCCACCAGTTCGTGGGCGACGAGAAATATCTGCTCGGCAACGTGTGGGACGGTGTGAAGAACACCCCCGTGCAGAACGAGTTCCGCGCCTGCAACGCCTATGCGCGTCCCGCCTGCCGCGATTGCTGGGCGAGAATGTTCTGCTCGGGCGGCTGTGCCGCCAACGCCTACCACGCGACGGGTAGCATCGGCGGTGTGTACGAGTACGGCTGTGAGCTGTTCAAAAAGCGCATCGAGTGTGCCGTGATGATGCAGGTCGCCGAGGCAGAGGAGCAATGAACACCCCTATCGTAGATTTCGTGCGGCAATATGCCGCAAGCGGCACGGCGCGATTGCATATGCCGGGCCACAAGGGCGTGGGAGCTCTTGGCTGTGAGCCGTTGGATATCACCGAGGTAGCGGGTGCGGACGATCTGTTTCACGCCGAGGGCGTGATCGCCGAAAGCGAGCAAAACGCCGCCGCGCTCTTTGGCGCAGGCGCGACGCTTTACTCCACCGAGGGTGCGACACTGCCGATCAAGGCGATGCTGGCGCTGGCGGTGCAAAATGCGCCGAAAGCGCATACACGTCCCCGTATTCTGGCCACAAGAAACGCGCACAGATCCTTTCTGTACGGCTGTGCCCTCCTTGACCTTGACGTGGATTGGTTGTACGGCGAGAGCGAGCATCTTTGTGAATGTAGGGTCAGCGCGCAAGCACTGGAAAACGCGCTCCGCGCCGCCGAAGTACCCTATTGCGCGGTGTTTGTAACCTCGCCCGACTATCTGGGCAACACGCTGGACATCGCGGCGCTCTCCCGCGTCTGCCGCGCGCACGGCGTGCCGCTTCTGGTGGACAACGCGCACGGCGCATACACGGCGTTTTCCCATACCGTTTGCCACCCAATCGCCTTGGGCGCGACGATGTGCGCGGACTCCGCACACAAAACGCTCCCCGCGCTCACGGGCACGGCGTATCTGCATATCGCAAAGGACGCGCCCGCCGCGTTTTTCGAGGGTGCAAGACAGGCAATGGCATTGTTTGCCAGCAGTAGCCCCTCCTATCTTCTACTGCAATCGCTCGACCTTTGCAACCCCTATCTGGAAAAGGACTTCCCCGAGGCACTTGCCGCCACCGCGGCACGCGTATTTGGCCTCAAAGAGCTGCTCGCCTCGCTTGGCTATGAGCTGCTTGGTGACGAATCCTTAAAGATCACCGTGGACGGCCGCGCACGCGGCTGGGACGGCGAGGCGCTGGCCAACGCCCTGCGCGAGGGCGGCGTCGAGCCGGAATTCGCCGACCGTGACTGTGTGGTGCTGATGTGCACACCGCAGAACACCGACGAGGAGCTTTCCCGTGTCGCGCTGGCGCTTTGCGCTCTCCCCGCACGTGAGCCGCTTCCCAAAGCAGACACTGTTATGCCGCAGAACGCCGAAAAAGCCGTGTCCATTCGCGAGGCGATCCTCTCCCCGCATCAACGGATCTCCGTGCGGGACGCCGAGGGGCACATTTGTGCCGCGCCCTGTGTTTCCTGCCCGCCCGCGATCCCGATCGCGGTGAGCGGCGAGCGTATCACACGCGAGCACATCGCACTTTTCAAGGCCTATGGCATAGAGTACATCGACGTTGTGAAATAAAAAAACACCCCGAAACGGTATGCGTTTCGG
>JAZRFG010000158.1:0-10521 GCA_045661265.1 Eubacteriales bacterium | reverse complement strand
GATCATCTGACCTTCCTCCATAGCGTGGAGCCACTCGGTCAGGCACCCGCACTTCTTCACGCTGAATTCCATGAATTCCTTGTTCGTGGGGGAAGAGGTGATCGAGATCATCGCCTCGCTGATGCCGGGGACGGAGAGCATAGCGCACTGACCGGGCAGGTGCTCGAAGAGCTTGCCGCCCTCGGGAGCCACCACGCGGAAGGTCTTAACGTCCGGGGTCTGATCGGTGATCTTGGTCACAATGCCCGCATAGGGGATCAACGTTTCATTCATCACTCGTTACCTCCCTTTGCCATCGTTTTCATTACCTTGACGATATTCATCGAAATGGGGCACTTGGCAAGGCATCTGCCACAGCCAACGCAACCGAAGATGCCGTCGTTGTTGTCGGGGAAATACACCAGCTTGTGCATAAAGCGCTGACGGAAGCGCTCCAGCTGCGACACGCGGGGGTTGCCGTGTGCCATCTTGGTGAAGTCGGAGTACATACAGCTGTCCCAGCAACGGAAGCGCTGAATGCCGTGACCCGTGTCGAAGTCGCGCACGTCATAGCACTGGCAGGTGGGGCAGTGGAAGGTGCAGGTGCCGCAACCAAGGCAGCTCTCGGAAAGAGAAGCCCACTCGGGACGGTCGAACAGCTCCTTGGTCAGGCCCTTGCCAAGACCCTTGGTGGTAAGGCCTGCGAGAGGGAGCTTGCCAAGGATCGTGCGGATCTTTGCCTTTGCCTCGTCGGCGGCGGTGTCCGCGGTGTCGGTGACGAGATCCGCCACCTTGGCAAGAAGTGCTTCACCCTTTTCGGTGTTGGCACGAAGCGCCAAGCCACCCTCGATCTCCCAGGCGGTGAGGTCACCCTTGGGGTCGGCTGCGTCGATGCCAAAGGTCTGGCAGAAGCAGGTGTCGGTGGGGCGGCCGCACGCCATCGTCACGATGGTGCCGTGCTCGCGACGGTTCTTGTAGTAGCTGTCGACGGGGTCGGCCAGATACACGCGATCCAGAATGTCAAAGCTCACGGCGTCGCAAGCGCGCACGCCGAAGAGCACGAAGTCCTCGCACTCCTCGCGGGTGTCAACGACCTCGATCTTCTTGCCCTCCATCTTGAATGCCATCAGGTTTTCGGTCTGGGGGAAGAAGAAATCCTTGGCGGAGCGGGTGGTGTTCAGCTTCTTGGAAAGCGCAACGCCCTCGCTCCACTTCTTAAACTCGGCGCCCGCGTTCGTATCAACGGGAAGATACACGGCGGCATTTGCCGAAAGGGCGGCAAAGAACGCCTGAAGCTTATCAGCACAAAGCATCTTCATCAGTGGGCACCTCCTTGTCCGGCCTCGCGGTCATTTTTGGTATAGGTACCAAGCGGGGGCTTGGCATTCGGGTCCTCGCCTGCCTGATAGGTGCCGTAGAACTCGTTGATGTCCTTGATGAACTTGCGGTTCAAAAGGTGCAGCGGAATGTTCTGGGGGCACACGCGGGAGCACTCGCCGCAGTCGGTGCAGCGGCCTGCCACGTGGAAGGCGCGGATAATGTGGAACATATTCTCCTCGAAAGAGGTGACGGCTGCCTTTTGCGAAACGCCGGAGTTGGGGTTGTCGAACACGCACTGCTCGCAGGTGCAAGCGGGGCAGATGTTACGGCAGGCGTTGCAGCGAATGCAACGGGAAAGCTCGCCTCTCCAGAACGCGAAGCGCTCGTCGGGGGTCATCGCCTCCAGCTTTTCCACCATATCGAAGCGGCCGCAGTCCTCTACGACCTCGCCGTCCTCGCCGATGAGCTCGTCGTAAGCGACGTGTTTCTTGCTCTTGCAGGCAAGGCAGCGCTCGGCGGTCGCGTCGGCGGCCTTGACGGTCTCGGTGCCGTAGATCGTTTCTACCACGAACTCACCGTCTACCTTGCGGATGCCGGTGATGCCGGAAAGACCCATGGCGCGCAGCTTTTCGATGTCTGCCTTGCCATAGCACTCAATACCGATCACATAGACGTTTTCACGAATGATGCGGTGCTCGGCGACCAGCTGATTGAAGCTGTAGGTGTCGCAGGGCTTGAGGAACACGAGGATCTTGCCCTCCTTGCGGCTCTCCTTTACCAGATACTTGGAAAGGTTTGCGGCGCAGAAGTCGTTATAAAGGAAGCCGTTTTCCACTTCCTCAGCCGTTTCGAACACGGCGGGAGTGACGTCATAGACGAATTCGCCTGCCGTCCAGCCAAGCACGCGGTTGACGGTGCCGTCGGCCAGAAGCGCAAGCGCTCTTTTTTCCATTACTGCTTGCATCTCAGATCCTCCAATCTCTTGTTTTCACCGAGCGCTGCCACAGCGGCGGTAAACTCGGTCATGGTCTTGGAGAACTTCGCGCCCTCGGCGGCGGAGATCCATTCCAGACGGATGCGCTCCTTCTCGATGCCGAGGTACTCGAGCATAGAGAACAGCAGCGCCATACGGCGGCGGGTGAAGTAGTTGCCGCTGGTGTAGTGGCAGTCACCGGGGTGACAGCCCGCGATGATAACGCCGTCGGCACCGCGCTGGAAAGCGCGGAGAATGAACATCGGGTTCACGCGGCAGGAGCAGGGAACGCGAATGACCTTGACGTCTGCGGGGTAGGCAAGACGTGCGGAGCCCGCGCCGTCAGCGCCCGCATAGGAGCACCAGTTGCAGCAGAAGGCAACGATTTTCGGCTTGTATTCATTTACTTGCATATTGCGTCAACCTCCGCCATGATTTGTTTGTTCGAGAAGCCCTTGAGGTCCATAGCGCCGGAGGGGCAAGCTACGGTACAAGCGCCGCAACCCTGACAAACGGCAGGATTGACAGATGCCACGCGGCGAATGAGCGTGGTGCGGTTCGGGCCGCGGAACTCCTTGTCCTGATAGCTGATCGCGCCGTAGGGGCAGACCTTCTCACAGGAGGAGCAGCCGTTACAAAGCATTTCGTCGGAGTGTGCCACGCAGGGGTTGCAAAGCAGCTTATCCTTGGCAAGCACGCCAATGACCTTTGCCGCACACGCGGATGCCTGAGAAACGGTTTCGGGAATATCCTTGGGACCCTGGCAAACGCCCGAGAGGAAGATGCCCGCGGTGGGGGACTCTACGGGACGAAGCTTGGGGTGTGCCTCGGTGAAGAAGTCGTTGGTGTCCATGCTGGCGGTCAGCATCGTGGCGATCGAGCGCGCGCTCTTGTCGGGCTCGATGGCAGTGGCCAGTACCACAAGGTCGGCGTCGATGTGCATCTGCTCGCCTGCAAGCAGGTCGCTTGCCTGGACGCGCAGCTGCTTGCCGTTCTGCGTGACCTTGCCAACCATACCTTTAATATAATGGACGCCGTACTGCTCGACGGCGCGGCGGTAGAACTCGTCAAAGTTCTTGCCGGGGGTACGCACGTCGATGTAGAATACGTAGACCTCGGTATCGGGGTACTTTTCGCGAATGAGCATCGCGTGCTTGGCGGTGTACATGCAGCAGATCTTGGAGCAGTACTGCTTGCCGCGCTCCTCCTCGCAACGGGAGCCCACACACTGCACGAACACGATCTTGTGGGGGTGCTCGTTGTCAGAGGGACGCAGAAGCGTGCCGTTGGTGGGGCCTGCGGCGTTCATCAATCTCTCCAGCTCAAGGGAGGTGACGACGTCGGGGTAGGTAGCGTAGCCGTACTCGTTGTACGCCTTCGCGTCGATGGGATTGAAGCCGGTGGCGGCGACGATGGCGCCGTACTCACGCTCGATGATCTGATCTTCTTGCTTGTAATCGATCGCGCCTGCGCCGCAGATCTTGGAGCAAACGCCGCACTTGCCGGTTTTCAGCATCGTGCAGTAGTTGGGATCGATGGTGGCAACCTTCGGCACGGCCTGTGCGAAGGGAATGTAGATGGCGCGACGGTTGTCAAGGCCCATGTTGAACTCGTTGGGGACCTTCTTCTGGGGGCACTTCTCGGTGCAAAGGCCGCAGCCCGTGCACTTGTTCTCGTCCACGAAGCGTGCCTTGCGGCGGATCTTCGCGCGGAAGTTGCCTACGTAGCCCTGTACGGCCTCGACCTCGCTGAACGCGAAGATGTTGATCTTCTCGTGCTGCGCGGCGTCAACCATCTTGGGGGTGAGGATACAAGCGGCACAGTCCAGCGTGGGGAAAGTCTTGTCCAGCTGAGCCATCTTGCCGCCGATGGTGGGGGATTTTTCCACGATATCGACCTCAAAGCCTGCCTCTGCGATATCCAGTGCGGTCTGAATGCCCGCGATACCGCCGCCGATGACCAGCGCACGCTTGGTCACGGGGGACTCACCTGCCTGCAAGGGCTGGTTGAGATGTACCTTGGCGATGGCGGCACGGCCGAGGATAATTGCCTTTTCGGTGGCTTCCTTCATATCCTTGTGGATCCAGGAAACGTGCTCGCGGATGTTGGCGATCTCCACCATGTAGGGATTCACGCCCTCCAGCTCTGCTGCCTTGCGGAAGGTCGCCTCGTGCATACGGGGCGAGCAGGAGCAAACGACCACGCCGGTGAGCTTATGGTCGCGGATCGCGCCGCGCATGAGCTGCTGACCGGACTCGGAGCACATGTACTGATAATCGGTGGAAAACACCACGCCTGCTTCACGGCCAAGGGCTTCTGCCACGGCCTTTACGTCAACGGTGCCTGCAATGTTGGTACCGCAATGACAGACAAATACGCCTATTCTTTGCATTGTGCTTTCCCTCCTTACTTGCTGTATTTTCTGAATGCGCTGGCGAAGAGCTGTTGCGGCATATCTTCCTCCAGCATGGCGGGGATCTGCGAGGGGCTGAAGTGGTTACCACCCTGCTTGCGGACGACGGCCACGCGAACGGCCTCGATCACTTTGGCGGGCTCGACGCCGCGGGGGCAGCGATCCACACACGCAAAGCAGGAAAGGCACTTGAAGATCGACTTGCTTGCAGCAAGCTTTTCAACGTCGCCCTTCTCGACCATGTAAACGAACTGGTGGGGATGGTACTCCATCTCCTCAAAGGCAGGACAGGTCGCGGTGCACTTACCGCAGCGCATGCACTTGCGTACGTTCACACCCGCAGAGCGCAGCACCTGCTCGGTTGCATTATTGCTATGGCTCATGACCCTCCTCCTTTCACTTTACGCCGAGCGCTTCAGCAAGCAGCTCGGTGAAGTAGACGACAGGCAGCTCGGTGCCGCCGTTTTTGGCAAGATTGTAAAGGCAAAGCGGGCAAGCTGTGATCACGGTGTCGGCGCCATTGGCGACGGCGTCCTCCATCACGATATTGCTGCGCTTCTTCGCCTGTGCGCGATCCTCGGCCGCGATGTAACCGCCGCAGCACTCGTTGCGCATACCCCAGATCACGGGCTCGGCGCCGATGGCGCGGATGAAGTCCTCGAGGATCGTGGGATTTTCGGGATCGTCAAACTGCATCACCTTGCCGGGGCGCAGCAGAAGGCAGCCGTAGTATGCGGCGATCTTGCGGCCCGTGAGGGGATTCTTGACGGCGGCCTTGACCTTGTCAAAGCCAACGCGGTCGCGCAGCACCTCAAGGAAGTGAAGCACGGCGGTCTCGCCCGCGTAAGGGGTCTCCAGACCCATGTAGTTGTTGACGCGAAGCGCGATGTTTTCATCTGTCTTCATGTCGTGGTTGACCTGCTTGATGACGTTGTGGCAAGCGGAGCAAAGCGTGACCAGGTCCTCGCCGTTCTCGCGTGCGCTCACGAGCGCGCGTACGGAAGAAAGCTTGGTTGCGATCTCGTCCTTTGCCATCGGATATACGGCACCGCAGCACTGCCAGTCTGCAAGCTCACAAAGCTCAAAGCCAAGTGCCTCGGCACTCTTTCTTGCATAGATGTCAAGATCTTTGCCCTTTGTTTTCAGCGTGCAGCCGGGGAAATAACTGAATTTCATAGTATACGTCCCTTTCGTGTTTTGTGGGGATTACGGTAGTCAAGGGCGCACGTGGTGCGCCCTTGATGGAAATGGCAGTGAATTATCACACCATCTGCTCGGGATGGAAGACCTCGTCAAAGCGCTCTGCGGTGAGGAATCCGAGTGCGACACATGCCTCCTTCAGGGAGATGTCCTCCTTGAATGCCTTCTTCACGGTCTTGGCGGCGTTCTCGTAGCCGATGTAGGGGTTCAGAGCAGTGACCAGCATCAGGGAGTTGTGCAGGTTGTCGTGCATCTTCTGCTTGTTGGCCTTGATGCCCACTGCGCAGTTGTCGTTGAAGGAAACGATCGCCTCAGCAAGCAGACGTGCGGACTGCAGGAAGTTGTAGATGCAAACGGGCATGAACACGTTCAGCTCGAAGTTGCCCTGGGAAGCAGCCATGCCGACGGCCACGTCGTTGCCCATGACCTGAACGGCGACCATGGTCACGGCCTCGCACTGGGTGGGGTTGACCTTACCGGGCATGATGGAGGAGCCGGGCTCGTTCTCGGGAATGGTGATCTCACCAAGGCCAAGACGGGGGCCGGAAGCCAGCCAACGAACGTCGTTTGCGATCTTCATCATGTCAGCGGCAAGTGCCTTGATGGCGCCGTGTGCGAACACGATCTCGTCCTTGGAGGTGAGAGCGTGGAACTTGTTGGCAGCGGTGACGAACTTCTTGCCGGTGATGGCGGAAACAGCCTCGGCAACCTTCACGTCAAAGCCCTTGGGAGCGTTCAGGCCGGTACCGACTGCGGTGCCGCCGAGCGCGAGCTCCTTGAGTGCGGGCAGAGATGCCTTCAGCAGCTGCTTGTCGCGCTCCAGAGAGCTTCTCCAGCCGGAGATCTCCTGAGAGAAGGTGATGGGGGTTGCGTCCTGCAGGTGGGTACGGCCGCTCTTTACGATGCCCTTGTTCTTGCGCTCCAGCTTCTTGAAGGTGGAGATCAGAAGGTCCACTGCGGGGAAGAGCTTATCCTCGATGGCCTCCACAGCAGCGATGTGCATTGCGGTGGGGAAGGTGTCATTAGAGGACTGGCTCATGTTGATGTCGTCGTTGGGGTGGCAAAGCTTTGCGCCTGCGATCTCGTTGGCACGGTTTGCGGTAACCTCGTTGGCGTTCATGTTGGACTGGGTGCCGGAGCCGGTCTGCCATACGACCAGCGGGAAGTGGTCGTTGAGCTCACCGGAAATAACCTCGTCGCACGCCTTAGAGATGGCGGCGAGCTTGGCGTCGGTCATCTTCTCGGGCTTCAGGGTGTTGTTGGCGATGGCGGCGGCCTTCTTCAGAACGCCGAATGCCTTGGTGGTCTCGCGGGGCATAGTCTCAATGCCAACGCCGATCGGGAAGTTCTGGTGGCTGCGCTCGGTCTGTGCGGCCCAGTAGCGGTCGGCAGGTACCTTGACCTCGCCCATAGAGTCGTGTTCGATGCGGAATTCCATTTGTCTTTCCTCCTGAAATATGTGAATTTTTTTACTTTCTGTCAAAGGGGCAGAGTTAGCCCTGAACATTACTTATAATTATATCACCTTTGTTTTCGCGTGTCAATACGCACACGCGTGTCGAACGCGCACAAAGGGGGACAATTTTTGCCGAAATTTATGTTATATTTTTGTCAATGTTGTATGTTTTTGCAAAATTGAGGGCGAAATCGATATGCGGGACTTGAATTTTTGCGTGGAGTGTGATATACTAACGGTGATTTGTTTACAAGTATATGCAAGGGAGCTTTCAACATGCTGGAACTGCAACACGTCGGATTTGTCGTGCCTGCCGAAAACGGCGGCAAATCCGTGATTTTAGAGGACGTCAACCTCAAGGTGTCCGAGCGCTTCGTGGCGATCACGGGCCCCAACGGCAGCGGTAAATCCACCGTCGCCAAGATCATCGCGGGCATCGAAAAGCCCACCTCGGGCCGCGTGCTTTTCGACGGGGTGGATATCACCGATCTTTCGATCACCGAGCGCGCCAAGATGGGCATCAGCTTTGCCTTTCAACAGCCCGTGCGCTTCAAGGGCATCACCGTTAAGGACTTGATCTCGCTGGCAGCGGGCTCCAAAATCTCGGTGGCCACGGCGTGCGAATATCTGTCCGAGGTCGGCCTTTGTGCCAAGGAATATATCAACCGCGAGGTGAACGCGTCGCTTTCGGGCGGCGAGCTCAAGCGCATCGAGATCGCCATGATCAACGCGCGTGGCACCAAGCTTTCCGTGTTTGACGAGCCCGAGGCGGGCATCGACCTGTGGAGCTTCAACAACCTCATTCGCGTGTTCGAGAAAATGCACGAGCGCACCAACGGCTCAATCCTGATCATCTCGCATCAGGAGAGAATTCTGGATATTGCGGACAAGATCGTGGTGATCGCAAACGGACACGTGGCTGCCGAGGGCTCGAAAGCGGATATCCTGCCCGAGCTTTTGAACGCGAGAAGCAATTGCCGCGTGATCGAGGAGGTGAACAAGTAATGGCACTGGACAGTATCCAAAAGACACTCCTTGAGCAGGTCGCCGACCTGCACGAGATCCCCGAGGGCGCCTATTCCCTGCGCGTGGACGGCCAGACCTTTGCCAAGAACTCCACCGAGCACATCGAGATCGTCAAAAAGACGGACAAGGAGGGCATTGATATTTATATCAAGCCCGGCACGAAAAAGGAGAGCTTACACATTCCCGTGCTGCTTGCCAAAAGCGGCCTTAAGGAGCTGGTCTATAACGACTTTCACATCGGCGCAGACTGTGACGTGACCATCGTTGCGGGTTGCGGCATTCACAACGGCGGCTCTGCCGACAGCGAGCACAGTGGTATTCACAGCTTCTTTGTGGGCGAGAACGCCCGCGTAAAATACGTGGAGAAGCATTACGGCGCGGGGGACGGAAACGGAAAGAATCTGATGAACCCCACCACCGAGATCGTGATGGAAAAGAACAGCTATATGGAGATGGAGACCGCGCAGATCAAGGGCGTGGATTCCACCAAGCGCGTCACGCGCGCCAAGCTTGCGGACGGCGCTACGCTGATCACGCACGAAAAAATTATGACGCACGGGCAGCAGGTCGCCGAAACCTATTTCGAGATCGACCTTGACGGCGAGGATTGCGGCGCGCATATCGTGTCCCGCTCGGTCGCCAGAGACAAGTCCCGTCAGCATTTCGTTTCCCACGTCAACGGCAACAATCTTTGCTCTGGCCACACCGAGTGTGATGCGATCATTATGGACGAGGCGTCCGTGAGCGCGGTGCCCGAGATCATGGCCAACCACCCCTCTGCGTCCCTCATTCACGAGGCGGCGATCGGCAAGATCGCGGGTGAGCAGCTGATCAAGCTGATGACCCTCGGCCTGACGGAAAAGGAGGCAGAGGAGCAGATCATCGGTGGCTTCTTAAAGTAAGGCGGCCCTTTTGGCGCATAGCACGACAAGCGCGAGGTTCGGAGTAGGATCCCTACACCGTCACCTCGCGTTTGCGCACTCTGCATCCAAAATCATCCGCCTTAGGGAATTTTGACGTTGGGGGAAGCCGACGTAGATCGTTCTCGCTCTGCGAGAACCTACGCCTTCGCCCCGAGATCACGTGCCCTGTATCCAAGCCTGACGGTCTTTTATTGTTGCATGGGCTCCGCGTTCTGGCGCTTTGTATCTAATTTCATTCGCCTTGGGGGGGGGCTTACAGGTTGCGAGATCGCACGCTCGGCTTCCAAATTTTGACGCCCTTTGCCGTTTTATAAATTTTCACTTGGAAAGGAGCAGTTATGGCTGAACAGAACAAACTCACGTTACCGAATATGCAACCGCTTCTTTCCTGGTATGAGGCAAACAAGCGCGATCTGCCCTGGCGGCATACGCGCGATCCGTACCGCATCTGGGTGTCCGAGATCATGCTGCAGCAAACGCGCGTGGAGGCGGTGATCCCGTACTACGAGCGCTTTCTGGCGCGTCTGCCCTCGGTGGCGGCGCTTGCTGCGTGCCCCGAGGACGAGCTGATGAAGCTCTGGGAGGGGTTGGGCTATTATAGCCGCGTGCGGAATATGCAAAAGGCGGCCAAAGAGATTATGACGGAATACGGCGGGATCTTTCCGCAAAGCTACGAGGGGATCTTGGGGCTTTGCGGCGTGGGGGAATATACCGCGGGGGCGATCGGCTCCTTCGCGTTTGACCTGCCCGTGCCCGCGGTGGACGGCAACGTGCTGCGCGTGGTCGCGCGGCTTTGCGCCTATGGCGAGGACGTGCTTTCCCTCGCCGCCAAGCGAAGCATCACTGCGGCGGTCGCGGCGGCGCAGCCGCCCGAGCGTGCCGCGGATTTCAACCAGGCGCTGATCGAGCTTGGTGCCATCGTGTGTCTGCCGAACGGCACACCGAAATGTGAGCAATGCCCCTTGCGGGACGCTTGCCGCGCCCGCGCCGAGGGGCTGGAAACGCAGCTGCCCGTGCGCAAAAAAGCCGCACCTCGCAAAATTACCCCCAAAACGGTATTGATTTTGCGAGAGGGAGAGCGCGTGGCGCTCTGCCGCCGCCCCGATACGGGACTGCTGGCGGGGCTGTACGAGCCCCCCACGCTGATGGGACACTGGGGCCCGGACGCGCTGCGCGCGCTATTGTTGGAAAAGGGCATCGAGCCGCTTTACCTCACGCCCTTGGAGAGCGC
>JAZRFG010000157.1:0-1173 GCA_045661265.1 Eubacteriales bacterium | reverse complement strand
CGCGGTGTGCTTTGCGCCGAGCTGGATAGGCGCGGCGTATGGCGCGCGTTGCTGGTGGGACCGTTGCTCTTCTCCCTTTTGCATTTCGATCCCCCCAATCTGCCCGCCTATTTCTTCATTGGATTTTTCCTCACCCTCGTGCTTTACGCGACCGACTCGCTGATCGCCACGATGCTGGTACACGCGATCTATAGCGTCGTCTTGCTTTTCGCCCAGCGCTATCTCAACGCACTTTACAGCTTCACCGGCAACGCGCCGCTTTTCCTTTTTCTCGTGATCCTTGTATTTTTGGTCTCGCTTTTGCTGTTCTGTCTGTTTTGCGCGCGTGAATATCGTGCACGCGAGCAAGCCGAAACAAAGCCCCCTCGCCGCGACGTCCCGCGCGACGTGCAGCTCTACACCACGCTGGACGCCCTTGGCGAGATCCCCGTGGTGCTTTGCTTCCTACTTGCAATTGCGGGAATGATCCTGCTGTAAAACAAAAAAGCCCCCAAACGGGGGCTTTTTTGTTTATTTGTCCATGATCAGGCGTACAACGCGATACATGATGGTCTTAAAGACCTTGCCAAAATCCGCAAAGGAAAGCTTTCGCTCCACCATCCAGGTGCGCTCGGCAAAGGCGGGGAAGTTTTCCAGAAGGCGAGTGATGTGCATCTCGTAGTACAGACCCCAGGTACACATCGTGGCACCAAGCAGATCATCGGTGGGTGCCAGGTTGATCGGATTGAGGCAAGCGACCGAATTCGGCCACCAGTGCTGCCAGTTGTACACGTTCCAATCCAGCAGTTCCTGGGGACCCCAACGCTTGGTCAAGCTGCTCACCAGATACGTGGGCTGCCAGGAGGCGTTGACGATCTTAAAGCCGTTGTCAAGTAGCTCCTGCGGAAGCTGATAGTGCGACTCCCAAGCAATTACAACGGTTTCCTTGGGCACGTAGTGCGAGCTTTCCTTGGGGAAGCCCTCCCAAACAAGGGGCGTTTTGCCAAGCGAGAGCACATATGCCGCCACGCGTCCCACGTACTCGCTGTAAAGCTCGTGCGCGCTCTTGATGCCGTGCTCCTCCATATAGGTACGGCAGGCGCGGCACTGGTTCCACATCTCACAGGGCGCTTCGTCGCCACCGATGTGGATATAAGGCGCGTCGGGGAACATCTCCACGATCTCGGCGATCAA
>JAZRFG010000156.1:0-1846 GCA_045661265.1 Eubacteriales bacterium | reverse complement strand
CGCTACTGGCACACCTGGCGCGGCGTGCTCGCGTTGCACAAGGCGCGCGGCACGGACGTGCGCGCGGCCGAGGAGCTTTGCGCCAAGGTGGCGCGGGACGGCAGCGCCGTTGAGGTGCGCCGCCTTGCCGTGAACGGCAAGGAGCTACAAGAGAATTTAGGCGTGCGCCCCGCGCGCACAGGGGAGCTGCTGCTGCGCTTGCAGGACCTTGTCTGGCAGGAGCCCGCGCACAACAAGCGCGCGTTCCTCTTGGACGCCGCACGAACCATTTGTGAAAAGGAGCGTGATTTTTGTGAGTGAGATCCTGTTTGAAAGAACAAGCTTTCTGTCCGCGGACGGCAAAACAAGCGTGGCGGCGTACTTTTGGTACGCGCCCGACGTGGCGCCCCGCGCGATCCTTCAGCTCTCACACGGCATGTGCGAGTATATCGAGCGCTATGATGCGTGGGCGCGTCGCTTCGCCGAGGCGGGCTATGTTTTCTGCGGCAACGACCATCTGGGACACGGCAACACCGCGCGGGGCGCAAAGGATCTTGGCTATATGGCAAAGCGCGGCGGTGCGGATCTTCTGGTCGAGGACGTGCACCAAATGACACTGCTTGCCAAGGAGAAATTTCCTGACCTGCCCGTGGTGCTTTACGGGCACAGCATGGGCTCGTTTGTGGCACGGCGGTATCTCACGCGCTACGGTGAGGAGCTCGCGGCCGCGCTTGTGAGCGGCACGGCGGGACCGGGCCAGCCCACGGGGCTTGGCAAAAAAATGGCGCACGCCGTGGGCGCTGTGCGCGGCGATCATTACCGCAGCAGGTTTCTCACAGCCATGGCATTCGGCAGCTACAATAAAAAATTCGGCAAGGAAAAGTCGTTATTCTCGTGGCTGACGCGTGACGAGGCGGTGCGCGAAAAATATGGCGAGGATCCCTTCTGCACCTTCGTGTTCACCACGGCGGGGTATGATACGCTGTTTTCGCTGCTGGGTGCCGTTTCCGACAAAAAATGGGCACAGAGTGTGCCAAAAGAGCTACCCGTGTTGCTGTTTTCGGGGGATATGGACCCTGTGGGCAATTACGGCAAGGGCGTGAAAAAGGTGCACGAGCGTCTGGTCGCGGCGGGTTGTAACGCCCGACTCAAGCTGTATGAGGGCGGCAGACACGAAATGCATAACGAAATCAACCGCGACGAGGTCTTTGCCGACCTCATCGCCTATCTTGAGGAGATCTTACCATGAGCTTGGAGCAAGTAAAGGCCACAACGGGTCGAGTTTTAGGGGTGGATTACGGCGAAGCCCGCACGGGGCTTGCCGTGTCCGACACCTCGCGGTTTCTCGCCAGCGGCATCGGCAACGTACAGGGTGGGGGACTGGAAAAGACCGCCGAGCGTGTGCTTGCCGCTGCCCGCGAGCAGGGCGCTGTCGCCGTGGTGCTGGGACTGCCTGTGAATATGAACGGCACCGAGGGCCCCAAGGCCGCGCGTATCCGCGAGCTGGCGGCGCTGATCGAGCAGGAGCTGCCCGTTTACTTAATGGACGAGCGTATGACGACGATGTCGGCGGCGCGGTATCTGAACGAAACCAACACGCGCGGCAAGAAGCGCAAGGGTGTGATCGACACGCTCTCTGCGCAGATCATTTTGCAAAACGCGCTGGATCGCTTGCGCTGATGCCGAAATATTTGCCCGTGCGCGCGGAATTTGTCGCGCAAGGAGATACGTTTTCTTATGAATGGTCGCGCAAGGCGGTGAAAAATTTCAATCTTCGCGTGCGCTCAGACGGGAGCGTGGCGGTGTCCTCTCCCACCCGTGTGACAAGGGAGCAGATCGAGGCATTTTTGCTCGCGCACCTGGATTT
>JAZRFG010000155.1:0-2594 GCA_045661265.1 Eubacteriales bacterium | reverse complement strand
GTGTCAGCGCCGCTGCGGCGCGCTCGATATGCGGCATCGGGATCGCCTCACCCGCACGCGGCTCCACGCGCGTGTAAGGTGTGGGGGCGCTTGCGGCAAAGCCGCGCATTCTGTCGGTATAATCCGCAGCGCTCATGCGCTCAAAGGGGCGCGCGGGCGGTGCTTGCACCACCTTGGTGTCGATGCTGGTCTGCTCCGCCTTTCCCGCTTCCACGGGAACAAAGGCGTGTGCGGCGCTCGGCACACCCATACCGCGCTGTAAGTTCATATCCGGTCTGGCGGCGTTTGCCTCCAGCGCGGCGCGCACGGTATAATAAACCGCTTCAAAAACCGGCTTTTCGTTGGAAAACTTGACCTCCAGCTTGGCGGGATGAACGTTCACGTCCACCGCCTCGGGGGCGATCTTGATGTTCAGCACGCAGCACGGAAATTTTTCCGGCGCGATAAAGGACGTATACGCCTGCTCCAGCGCGGCGCTTGCCGTGCGCGAGTTGATATAGCGACCGTTGATAAAAAAGTTCTGATAGTTTCGCTTGGGGCGGGCGTTGTCGGGGCGGCAGATATAGCCGTCCACGGCGATAGCGTCGCCCGCGACACTTTTCACGGGGATCATCTTTTTGACGAACTCACGGCCGAACACGGCGTACATCGCGCTTTCCAGCGTGCCGTCGCCCGCCGTATCCAGTCGCAGATTTCCGTCCACGATCAGACGGATCGCGATCTCGGGGTGAGAAAGGGCGATCTTTTCCACATAGGTGGTCACCGCCGTGGTTTCCGCCACGTCCTTTTTGAGGAATTTGCGGCGTGCGGGCACGTTGGCAAACAGATTTTCCACGATCACGGTGGTGCCAATGGGTGCGCCCTGCTCGACGATCTCCTTAACCTCGCCCGCAGAGGAAACCAGCATACTGCCGTATTCCGCGTCCTTGGTGCGCGTGATGATGCGAAGATCGGATACCGCCGCAATGGCGGCAAGCGCCTCCCCGCGGAAGCCAAGCGTCAAAATGCCGTCCAGATCGTCCGCTTCGCGGATCTTACTGGTCGCGTGTCGGCGGATCGCCACGGGCAGATCCTCGGGATCGATGCCGCAGCCGTCGTCCGCAACGCGCATAAAGGTCACGCCGCCGTGCTGGATCTCGACCGTGATGTGGGCAGCGCCCGCATCAATGGCATTCTCCATCAGCTCCTTGATCACCGAGGCGGGGCGATCCACCACCTCGCCCGCGGCGATCAGGTTGGCAACGGCAAAGGAAAGAACGTTTATTTTTGCCATAGCGTTCCCTCCTTACTGCAATCTTTTCTTCAGCGTGAACAGGAAGCTCATCGCCTCGTAGGGCGAGAGCGTGTTGAGATCCACGGCGCGCAGCTCGTCGATCACCTGCTCGTTGATGCAATCCTCAAACGAGATCATGCCGTCGTCCGGCTTTTCCTCTTTCTTCGCGCTCGGCGCTTGCAATGCCTTGGCCGTGCTTTCCACAGAGGCAAGCACCTCCTTGGCGCGCTTGATCACCTCGTTCGGCAATCCCGCGAGCTTGGCGACCTCGATGCCGTAGCTGTCGTCGGTCGAGCCGCGCACGATCTTGCGCAGGAACGTGATGCCGTCGCCGCGCTTTTTGGCGGCGATGTTGTAATTCACCACACCGGGCAGCTCCTCTTCCAGCGAGGTGAGCTCGTGATAGTGGGTGGCAAACAGGGTCTTGGCACCGATCTTGCGCCCCGTGGTGTATTCCACGATGGCGCGCGCGATGCTCATGCCGTCAAAGGTGCTGGTGCCGCGCCCGACCTCGTCGTAAATGATGAGCGAACGGCGGGTGGCATTGCGCAGAATATAGGCGACCTCGTTCATCTCCAGCATAAAGGTGGACTGACCCGACGCGAGATCGTCGGACGCGCCCACGCGCGTAAAGAGCTTATCCACCACGCCCACACGCGCCTCGGCGGCGGGGACAAAGGAGCCGATCTGCGCCATCAAGACGATCAGCGCGACCTGACGCATATAGGTGGATTTGCCCGCCATATTCGGGCCGGTGATCAGCATCGTACGGTTGGCCCCCGTGTCAAGGAGCGTATCGTTGGGAACGAAATAGCTGTCCTTCACGAACTGCTCGACCACAGGGTGGCGCCCGTCGCGAATCGAGATCACGTCGCTGTTATCCACCTCGGGGCGGACGTAATGATTCTTCGCCGCCACGTCGGCAAGCGAAAGGTAGGCGTCCAGCCCCGCCAGGCGATTTGCCACGCGCTGAATGCGCTCTCCCTCGGCCGCCACACGGCCGCGGATCTCCTGGAACAGCTCGTATTCCAAAGAGTAAAGCTTATCCGTGGCGCCAAGGATGGTGGCTTCCATATCCTTGAGCTCCTCGGTGATATAGCGCTCGCCGTTGGCAAGCGTCTGCTTTCTGATGTAATGCTCGGGCACCTGGTCGATGAAGGACTTGGATACCTCGATGTAGTAGCCGAACACCTTATTGTACGCGACCTTCAGCGTGCGGATACCCGTCTTCTCTCTTTCCTCGGCGGCGACCTTTTCCAGCCAGGATTTGCCGTCGGATTGCACCGAGCGCAGGTAATCCACGTCGGCGTTGTACCCCTCG
>JAZRFG010000154.1:0-1692 GCA_045661265.1 Eubacteriales bacterium | reverse complement strand
GGCGGGCGCTGCTATCCTGTTTTCTCGGCGTTCTGATCGCCGCCACGCTTGTGACGATGATCTCTTACGGCGCGCTTGCCGCACTCGGCTTTCTGTTATAAGTTTTTTCGACAAACCCCTTGCAATCGCAAGGGGTTTGTGTTATAATAAACAAGTCATCAAGAGTGGTGGAGAGACTGGCTCTGTGAAACCACGGCAACCTGCCTTTCGGTAAGGTGCTAATTCCCGAGAGATGAGCAAATTTGATGAGCTCCCCCTCGGCAGACGAGGGGATTTTTCTTTGTTGGAGGTTAAAAATGGAACACAAGAAGGTACTGTTTACATCTGAGTCGGTGACCGAGGGTCATCCCGACAAAATTTCCGATAAGATTTCCGACGCGATCCTGGACGCGATGCTTGAGCAGGATCCCATGTCCCGCGTGGCTTGCGAGACCTTCTGCACCACGGGTATGGTGTGCGTCATGGGTGAGATCACGACCAAGGCGTATGTGGATATTCCCACCGTCGTGCGCGAGACCGTGCGCGAGATCGGCTATGACCGCGCCAAGTACGGCTTCGACTGCGACAGCTGCGCCGTGCTCAACTCGATCCACGAGCAGTCGCCAGACATCGCGATGGGCGTGGACAAGGCACTGGAGGCCAAGGAGGGCGAGATGACCGACGCGCTGGACACGGGCGCGGGCGACCAGGGTATGATGTTCGGTTATGCCTGCAACGAAACGCCCGAGCTGATGCCCTTGCCCATTTCTCTGGCACACAAGCTTGCGCTGCGCCTCACGGCCGTGCGCAAGGACGGCACGCTTTCCTATCTTCGTCCCGACGGCAAGACGCAGGTAACTGTTGAATACGTAGACGATAAGCCCGTACGCGTGGATACCGTGGTCATTTCCACCCAGCACGCGCCCGAGGCAACTGCCGAGCAGATTCGCCGCGATATGATCGAGCTGGTGATCAAGCCCACGATCCCCGAGGGACTGCTTGACGACGCCACCAAGATCTTCGTCAACCCCACGGGACGCTTCGTTGTGGGCGGCCCTGCGGGCGACACGGGTCTTACCGGCCGTAAGATCATCGTTGACACCTACGGCGGCTACGCCCGCCACGGCGGCGGCGCCTTCTCCGGCAAGGACCCGACCAAGGTGGACCGCTCCGCCTGCTATGCCGCACGCTACATCGCCAAGAACGTCGTTGCCGCAGGCCTTGCCGACAAGTGCGAGGTGCAGGTGGCATACGCCATCGGCGTGGCACGTCCTGTTTCCGTGATGATCGACACGTTCAGCACGGGCAAGGTGTCCGAGCAGCTGATCTCCGAGGCGGTGCAAAAGCACTTTGACCTGCGTCCCGCTGCCATCATTGAGCGCTTCGGCCTGCGTCGCCCGATCTACGCGCAGACTGCCGCTTACGGCCATATGGGCAGAGAAGATCTCGACCTTCCCTGGGAAGCGCGCGATATGGCAGAAAAATTGGCAGCAGAGCTGCTTTAATTGCCAATCACAACATAACAAAGCCGCAAACGCCCGCCATCTCGGCGGGCGCGGCTTTTCTAAAAATGAGGAAAGGAGGAAAGCGCATATGAGCGAGGAGAAAAACCTGCAAGGGCTTGAGCGGATCTGCGGCACTGTTGAGGGCGTCATCTATCACAACGAGGAAAACGGCTACGCCATTCTGGATTTCGGCACGAGCGAGGACGAG
>JAZRFG010000153.1:0-4376 GCA_045661265.1 Eubacteriales bacterium | reverse complement strand
GAACGCGCCCCTCAAGGCACTCATCTTCGATAGCTATTACGACAGCTACCTCGGCGTCGTGGTCTACGTGCGCGTGGTAGATGGCACGCTCCGTGCGGGCGACCGCATCAAGCTGATGCACACGGGACGCGAGTTTGACGTGGTGGACGTGGGCGTGATGTCCCCCTTTGGCCTGCAAAAGTGCGAATGCATTTCCGCGGGCGAGGTGGGCTATATCACCGCCTCGATCAAAAGCGTGGGCGACACCCGCGTGGGCGACACCGTGACGCTGGTAAACGATCCCGCAGACGCCCCCCTGCCCGGCTTTAAGGCCGTGCAGCCGATGGTGTACGCCGGCATTTACCCCGCAGACGGCTCGAAATACGGCGATCTGCGCGACGCGCTGGAGAAGCTTCAGCTCAACGACGCGGCACTCTCCTTTGTGCCGGAGACCTCGATCGCGCTGGGCTTTGGCTACCGTTGCGGCTTCCTTGGACTTTTGCACATGGAGATCATTGAGGAGCGCTTGGAGCGTGAGTTCAACCTTGACCTCATCACCACCGCGCCGAGCGTTATCTATGAGATCACGATGCGCGACGGCGAGATGGTGCGCATCGACAACCCCTCCAACTATCCCGACCCCACGGACATCGACGTGGCCGCCGAGCCGATCGTAAAGGCGTCGATCATCACCCCCACCGAATACGTGGGAGGACTGATGGATCTGTGCCAGGATCGCCGCGGCGAGTTCATCGATATGAAATATCTGGACACCAACCGCGTGGAGCTGCACTACCGTCTGCCCCTCAACGAGATCATTTACGACTTCTTCGACGCGCTCAAGAGCCGCTCGCGCGGCTACGCGTCGCTGGACTATGAGGTCGAGGGCTATCAGCCCAGTAAGCTCGTCAAGCTCGACTTCCTGCTCAACGGCGAGCAGGTGGACGCGCTCTCCTTCATCGTGCACGAGGAAAAGGCGTACGGCCGCGCCCGCCGCATCGCCGAAAAGCTGAAAGACAACATTCCGCGCCAGCTTTTCGAGGTACCGATCCAGGCAGCCATCGGCGCGAAGATCATCGCGCGCGAGACCGTCAAGGCGATGCGCAAGGACGTGCTTGCCAAGTGCTATGGCGGTGACATTACCCGTAAGAAAAAGCTCTTGGAAAAGCAGAAAGAGGGCAAAAAGAAGATGCGTCAGCTCGGCTCGGTGCAGGTATCGCCCGAGGCATTCATGGCGGTACTCAAGCTCGACGACGACAACTAAAAACCATGGGGGTGCCTTTGCCAAAGGGCACCCCTCATTCAACAGAAAGGAGCAAGCGCGTGAGAAAGCTTGGACTGTATCTGCATATCCCCTTTTGCCTGCAGAAGTGCAACTACTGCGACTTTTGCTCCTCGCCCGCAAGCAAGAGCGTGCGGGCAGCATACGTGCTGGCGCTTTGCGCGCACCTGCGCGCACTCTCGCCCTTAGCACGCGAGCACGTGATAGACACCGTATACCTTGGCGGCGGCACGCCAACATTGCTCTCCCCCGCCGAATTCTCGCAAATTTTAAATACCGTTAGGGCATATTTTGAACTTTTACCCGATGCCGAGATCACCTCGGAGTGCAACCCCGTGACGGGCGCCGAGGCACTTTTTTGCGGTATGCGCGAAGCGGGCATCAACCGCCTTAGCATCGGGCTGCAAAGCATTCACGAGCGGGAACTCAAGCTGCTCGGGCGGCTGCACTCCTTTGCGGATTTTGAAAGCAGCTACACCGCCGCGCGCCGCGCGGGGTTTGAGAACATCAGCACCGACTTGATGTTCGGTATTCCCGCACAGAGCGTGGGGAGCTTCCGCCAAACACTGCAAGCGCTGTGTGACCTTTCCCCCGAGCATATTTCCGCCTACGGGCTTCGCATCGAGGACGGCACGCCCTTTGGCAGAATGCGGGATACGCTCCCTTTGCCAAGCGAGGACGAGGAGGTCGAGATGGCGGAGCTGGTGGCAAGCTTCCTGCCCGCGCACGGCTACGAGCGTTACGAGATCAGCAACTACGCCAAGGGCGGCTTGCACTCCCGCCACAATCTGCGCTACTGGCTCGGCGAGGAATATCTCGGCGTGGGCCCCGCGGCACACTCCTTTTTCGGCGGCGTGCGCTTTGAAACACCCGCTGATACAAGAAGCTATATCGCCGCGGTGGAAAGCGGCAACTTTGACGCGCTTTTCACCGCGCATCACAGGGTCGAGGGCACGGAAGCCCGCGACGAGCACGTGATGCTTCGCATGCGCCTTGCCACTGGCGTCGATAAGGTGGATTTTGCGCGCCGCTTCGGCGTCGCGTTCGAGGATTGCTATGGCGATCTTTCCCCGCTGATCCGGGGCGGATTTCTCAAAAGCAGTGGCACGCACGTGGCTTTTACCACGCGCGGCATGCAAGTAAGCAACACGATCCTTTCACAATGGTTGGATTTTGGGGGTACACAATGACACACCTGAAAGCGTTTCAAAACGAGCTGCACGGCAAGGCCGAGGCGGCGCTGATCACCTCGCCGCAAAACCAGTTTTATCTTTCCGGCTTCCCCTTCGAGGACGGCTTTTTGCTGATTTTTGAGGACGTGGCGTATCTGCTCACCGATTTTCGCTATTTAGAGGCCGCCACCAAGGCGTGCGCAGGAGAATTTGAGGTATTATCCCCAGAAACGGGTGCATTTTCAGAGATCGGCAAGCGTATGGAAGCGCACGGCGCGACCACGCTTTGGGCCGAGGAGAGCCATCTCACGCTGGCGCTGCAATCGCGCCTTTGCGAGCAATTCCCCGTCCTGCAGATCTGCCAAGGCGCCTCCGCCGTGCTCAAAAAGCTGCGCGAGTTCAAGGACGAGCAGGAGATCGCCGCCACCGCCGTCGCGCAAGAAATCACGGACGCGGCGTTTGCCCATATTCTGGATTTTATCCGCAAGGATCGCACCGAGCGCGAGATCGCGCTGGAATTAGAGGTCTTTATGCGTAAAAACGGCGCGGACGCCGCCGCCTTTCAGACCATCGCCGTCTCGGGCACGGCAAGCGCCCTGCCGCACGGCGTGCCGCGTGACTGCCCCTTGGAAAACGGCTTCCTCACGATGGATTTCGGCGCCCGTTACGGGGGATATTGCGCGGATATGACGCGCACCGTGATGATCGGGCGCGCGGACGCGGAGCAAAAAAGATTGTATGAAACCGTCCTTTGCGCACAAAAGGCGGCGCTTGCCGCCGCAGGTGGCGGCGTGGGCTGTGCCGCGATGGACAAGATCGCGCGCGACATCATTCACGGCGCGGGCTACGTGGGCTGCTTTGGTCACTCGCTCGGTCACGGCGTGGGGATCGACGTGCACGAGGCGCCCTCGCTCTCCTCGCGCGCGCCCGCCGGTGCGCTACTCACTCCCGGACAGATCGTGACCGTGGAGCCGGGCATCTATCTGCTTGGCAAGTACGGCTGCCGCATCGAGGATATGATCCTTGTGAACGAGGACGGCAGCGTCCGCAATTTCACAAAATCCCCTAAGGAGCTAATTGAGATATGCCGCTGACGTTTTTGGTGGTGTCCGACACGCACGGACGCGCGGATCTGCTGCTGGAGGCCTTTTGCCGCGCAAAACCGGACGGCGTGCTTTTTCTGGGCGACGGACTGCGCGACCTCGGCGTACTACCCGATGACACCACGTTGCGCGCGGTGCGCGGCAATTGCGATTGGACAACACGAGAGGACGCGCCCGCCGTGCGCGTCGAGGAGATCGCGGGCTATCGCCTGTATCTCACACACGGACATCTGCAGGGCGTGAAGCTCTCAAGGGACACGGCGATCGAGAACGCCGCGGCGGCAGGTGCGGACGTGCTCTTGCACGGCCATACCCACGTCGCCTTTGAGAAAACTTACCCCGTTGGGGCACGTATTGGCAGCACGGTGCTCACAAAGCCGTTGCTTGTGCTCTGCCCCGGGAGCTTGGGGCAGCCACCAGACGGCCACCCCACCTTTGCCACACTCACGCTCGCCGAGAACGGCGTGCTGGCGGGATTTGGAAGATTATAATTGCGGCGGGAGCAAGCCCCCGCCCTACGAATTCGTACGTTCAAACTGCAAAAAGGGAGTATCTCTCGATACTCCCTTTTTTGTTTTAGTCGTCGTGGTGCCGATCCGAGAACAGGGTGATCTCCACGTCGCCCGTGTCGGTTTCCACGTGGCATTGGCCGCCGCCCTGATCCTGCGGGGGATGCCTCACGTCGCCCGTGTCGGTTTCCACGAAATAGGTCTTGCCCGTCAGCAACTCGACCTCTACGTCACCCGTGTCGGTTTCGATCCACAAGCTTCCCGCATCCGATCGCTCGATTTCAACATCGCCCGTGTCGGTTTCTATACGGAGCTCGCCCTCAAGCAAAAC
>JAZRFG010000152.1:0-6072 GCA_045661265.1 Eubacteriales bacterium | reverse complement strand
GTTGCGGCTGTCAACGAACATAGCTTCGTCAACGACCACCTCGGTGGCATAGCGGCGGTTACCCTGCTGATCCTGCCAGGTTCTGGTCTGGAGGGAACCGGTCACACAAAGGGCAGAGCCCTTCTTGAAATACTTGGAAATGAATTCCGCGGTCTGGCGCCAAGCCACAACGCTGATGAAATCAGCCTGCTGTGCCTGCTGCTGATCGGCGGAACGCGATTGGAATCTGCGATTGACGGCAAGCGTAAAGGTGACAACACCGATGCCGCTTTGGGTCTGCTTGAGCTCGGGATCTGCGGTAAGACGGCCGCAAAGGACGACCTTGTTCAAATTCAAACTGGACATACCAAACGCTCCTTATTCAATTTCCTTGCGGATTAGGCCTCGGTTGCGGGTGCCTCGACGGCTTCCTCAACAGCGGCTGCTTCCTCTGCGGGTGCAGTGGCCTTTGCAACTGCCTCGTACTCCAGACGGATCACGAGAGAGCGCATGACGTTCTCGTCGATGTTGAAGCGACGCTCCAGCTCGGCGGGATACTCGGGCTCAGACTTGAAGGTAACGACAGTGTAGTAGCCCTCGGGCTTGTCGTTGATCGGGTATGCCAGACGGCGCTTGCCCCAATCTGCAACCTCCACGACCTCACCGTTTCTTGCGATTCTGTCGATGAACTTCTTCACAATCGCCTTGGCGGCCTCTTCGCCTGCTTCAACGTCAACGATGAACAGAGCTTCGTAAGAGTTGATGACTTTTTCCATAATTTTAACACCTCCCTATGGACATAAGACCGCACACATGCAAAAATTTATGCGCGGTAAGGAGACGAGAACGGCGGGGTTTGCGACAGCCGCGCTCGTATCACCCGAATATTTTATCACGCGAAGAAGAAAAAGTCAATAGTTTTTTTGTTTTTTGCGCATTTTTGTGCCATTTTTCTGCATTATAGGGTGATTTTGGGTATGCTTTGGGGCATATATATAAAAAAAATTTGAAAAAATCAAAAAAATGCTTGACAAATGTGCGGCGCCGTGGTATACTCTGTAAAGGATTTTGCTTTACAACGAGGCGGTGAGGAAAATGTTTGAAAAAAATCTGGCAATTTCCGACCTGCTTGACACGTATTCGGCAGTGCTGTCGGATCGTCACCGCGAGCTTCTTGATTACTATTACAATCAAGATCTTTCGCTGGCCGAGATCGCGGGGCTTGTCGGCATCTCCCGTCAGGGCGTGCGCGACGGCATCAAAAAGGCGGAGGAGGAGCTGCTTTTCTTAGAGGAGCGCTTGCACCTTCTGCAAAAGGCAAATTCCCTGCGCGCGGCGGCCGAGCAGCTGCTTGCGGGCGCAGATCAAAGCACGGCACGTGCCGTCCACGCCATGCTGGCGGCGGCGGGTGTGTCGATGGAAGAGGAGGGCGTGTAAATGGGAATGTTCTCAAGTCTGAGTGAAAAACTGAATAACGCCTTCAAATTCTTCCGCAACAAGGGCAAGCTGACCGAGGCAGACGTCAAGGCGGGCATGCGCGAGATCAAGCTCGCACTGCTTGAGGCAGACGTCAACTTCAAGGTCGTGCGCGATTTCGTGAAGATGGTTTCCGAGCGCGCCGTGGGATCCGAGGTGCTGGAGTCCCTTGTTCCCGCGCAGCAGATCGTCAAGATCGTCAACGAGGAGCTGATCCGCCTGATGGGCACCTCGCAGGCCAAGCTGACCATCGCTCCCAAGCCCCCCACAGTCGTGATGATGGTGGGTCTGCAGGGTGCCGGTAAGACCACACACGCGGGCAAGCTCGCGGGTATGTATAAAAAACAAGGAAAGAACCCTCTGCTCGTGGCGTGTGACGTCTACCGTCCCGCCGCCATCAAGCAGCTGGAGATCGTGGGCGAAAAGCTGGATATCCCCGTGTTCACGCTGGGAGAGAAGGAAAAGCCGGTTAAGATCGCCAAAGAGGGTTTGAAATACGCCGAGAAAAAGGGCTATGACATGGTGTTTATCGACACCGCGGGCCGCTTGCACATCGACGAGGAGCTGATGGGCGAGTTGCAGGATATCAAAAAGGTGACCAACCCCACCGAGATCCTGCTCACCGTGGACGCGATGATCGGTCAGGACGCCGTGACGGTTGCCGAGCACTTTAACGAGCAGCTTGACGTCACCGGTGTGATCCTCACCAAGCTGGACGGCGACACGCGTGGCGGCGCGGCACTTTCGGTGCGACACGTCACGGGCAAGCCGATCAAGTTCGTGGGTGTGGGCGAAAAGCTGGACGCCATCGAGGCGTTCCACCCCGACCGCATGGCAAGCCGTATCCTTGGTATGGGTGACGTGCTCTCCCTTATCGAAAAAGCAGAGCAGGCGTTCGACCAGAAGCAAGCCGCCGAGCTGGAGAGAAAGATCCGCGAGTCCACCTTCACCCTGGACGATTACCTGCAGCAGTTCCAGCAGCTCAAGAAAATGGGCAACCTGGAAAGCTTGATGGGTATGATCCCCGGTATGAACCGCGGCGCACTCAAGGACGCCAAGATCGACGAGCGACAGCTGGCGAGAACCGAGGCGATCATCAAGTCGATGACTCCGGGCGAGCGCGTCAAGCCCGACATCATCGGTGCTTCCCGCAAGCAACGCATCGCGCGCGGCAGCGGCACGAGCGTTGAGGACGTGAATAAGCTGCTCAAGCAGTTCGATCAGACCCGCAAGATGATGAAGCAGATGTCCAACGGCAAGCTGATGAAGCGTCTTAGCAAGGGCGGCATGATGCCCTTTTAAGTAGTTAAAAAGCCCGTCTTAAACGGATTTTTATAAAAAATTTATCATAAAAACAAAAGGAGAAAAAACCATGGTTAAGATCAGACTTACCCGTACCGGCAAGACCCATTCCGCCTGCTACCGCATCGTCGTAGCAGATCAGCGCTCCCCCCGCGACGGCCGCTTCATCGAGGAGATCGGTTTCTACAACCCCAACTCCAAGGAGCTCAAGGTGAAGGACGAGTCCGCTAAGAAGTGGCTCGGCAACGGCGCACAGCCCACTCCCACGGTAAAGGCACTGCTCAAGAAGGCCGGCGTCATCGGTTGATGCACCGGAGGGCTTCGATATGCAGAGCTTGAAGGAGATCCTTGTGGATATCGCCGCGGCTATCGTGGATCATCCCGATGACGTGACGGTGACCGAGGAGCAAAGAGGCGAGGATGTTGTCCTTACCCTCAGCGTACATCCCGACGATATGGGCATGGTCATCGGCCGTCACGGTCGCATCGCCAAGGCCATTCGCTCGGTGATGAAGTCCGCCGCCACCACGGCAGGCACAAAGGTGATCGTTGACATCAAGGACTAATGTCGCGCACATAAAAAAGGCACCCGCCGGTTGGCGGGTGCCTTTTTTGTACCGTTGTGGCACTAAATGCTTAAAATTCGCTCATCAGCGCGGCGTGCTCGCTGCGCAGATGGTCGATCGAGTGGATCTCGGTGACCTCGGCGCCCTCTGTGGTGGCGGGGAGCGCGTAGAAGAAGGTCGAGGTGCAGCTCTCCAGCGTCAGGCGCAGTGTGGTATAGATTTCGCCCCGATAGCGCAAAAAGCCGCAGGTGCGCCCGTGCATTTTGCCCGTGTGCGGGTTCCATTCCTCCACGGCAAACGCGCCGCGCAGCAGCACGTGGTGGTTATAGTCTGCGTTGGTCGTGTTCGAGAAGTAGTAAATATCCGCCTCGCCGTGCTTTTTATGGATATGGTTGAGCATACCGCCACCCGGCATCGTGCGATGCAGACCGATGGTGTGAAATTCGGGGTAGATGAGGTTGAGGCCGCCCGTGCACTCAAAGCGGGGCATAGCGGGCAGATAGGTGTCAAAGGGCACACCGAAGGAGTTGAGCGCCTCGTTCACCGTGGAGCTGCGCGTCATTTTGGTGCCGTCCGTCGCGGTAGCGTTGAAGTAAAGGAAGATCGCCTCGCCCCCTGCCGCGTTTTGGTTGTGGCAATAGTCGCGCATCAAGCGCGGATCGCAGGCGTCCTTGCCGAAGATCTGCTCAATCAGTCGGCAGACCTCGCGGTCGTTCTCGCCCTTTTCGTCGTATTCAAACGCCTTGGTGGGAAGCAGTCCCGTGGCCAGGAGCTTGCCGCCCTCGTCATAGAACTTTTTCAGCACGCGCAGGTTCGCAAGGGACACGATCTCGGCGGCGGGGAGCACCACCACGCGGAAGCTTTCGTGATTTTGCTTGTTGTCCAGGTAAAGCACACCGCCCTCGGTGTGACAGCGCGTGTTCAGCGTTTCGGGGTGTAGCACGGTGAGGTCGTGTCCCGCGTACATAGAGATCGAGTTGATCAGCGTCATATAGTCCGCGCAGGACTGTGTTTCGGGATATTCATACCCATTCACGTGTGAAAAGTACAAATTCGCGTTACCGTGCAGATGATAGATGGGATAAAGCATCGCAATATCCGCCACGTGACGGCCGCCGCGCAGCATCGTTTGCACGCGGGCTGTGAAGTCGCCGAAGTCGCTGTTCCCGGAAAGCTCGGCGGGCAGATGCATTGCGGTGCAGTTCACGCCGCGCGCGTAGGCGTTGAGCGCATCCTTGTAAAGATGCTCGCGGTCGTGTACGCGATAGTGGCGGAAAAGCTCGCCGTTGACGCGGTCGATGTCAAAGTTGTAGGCAGCTCCCGCCGCGATCTTGACGGAGTTGGTGCCGTACATGTATGCCTTATCAAACAGGGCGCAGGGAGAGTAGAGATTGTTCAGCATCGTGTCGCCGATCGAGAAGGAGGGGGCGGTGAGCTTGGGCTCGGAGAGGTTGCCAAACAGCGAGAGGCCCTTTTTCGTGGCGAAATCGTGCAGCGCGCGCAAAATGCCGTTTTGCAAAAGCGAGGCGCGCACGCTCATGAACATGGCCTTGAGGTGCGTGGTGCGTTTGCCCACGTAATCAAAAAGTGCGGGATAGTAGGGCGCAGGGTCAAAGCCGAAGCGCTGTTCAAACACGGTGTTAAAGTGCTCGTCCCAGATGCGGCGATTTTCGCCGTGGAAGCCGATGCCCGAATAGGAGAGCATCGAAAGCGTGCTGCCAATATAGGGCGTAATGGTATCGGAAAACAGCGTGAATACCGCGCCGATATAGGCAAGTGATGCCTCGTAGGAGAGGTAGTTTGCCCCCTCGCGCTTGGTATCCTCAAGCAGAATGTATTGCCGCATCACGAAGTTGGCGCTGGGGGTCTGCCATTCGATGCGTCCGTCCTTGATAAAGGGGCGCAGATCCACGACCTCGGCGTACTCCTCGCAGTAGGCGACGGCCGACATCAGTGTGCCACGCGCCACGGGGCGGGACACAAGCTCGCCGCGCGTGCAAACGTAATCCTTGCATTCCAAGAGCTTGGCGCGCAGGGAATGGTCTCCCGCCTCGCCGAGCGTGCGAATGGCAAGATGCTCGTAGGCGGGATCCAGATAAAAGCCCACGAAAAGCCCGCGCACTCTTGCCTCGGCAAGCAGCAGCGCGTACATTTCTTTGACGGTGTTCAGCTTGGACTCGTCCAGCTCAGTGCCGTCGGGGAGCTGGGGGATCAGGGTGCCGAATCCCGCTGTTTGCGCGCGGCTGACGGCGTCGCGCACGGCGTCCGCAAAGGGTGTGCCATCGGGGGCGGGCAGGTCAAAATAATAGATCGGGCGGCGCTCGTTTGCGGGTGTGACGAAGCGCGCGCGGCGTAATGCTTGATCCATATCGTACCTCCTTGTGACTTACTGCTTATAGTATATCACATTTTTGAAATTTTTTCCAGTAGCAGAGAAAAAAGAGTGCGCAAAAAATACCCCGACGCGCCTTTTTGCAAGGGGCGTCGGGGTAGGATCGGTAAAACGGGGTCAGGGCTTTTTGATGCTGACATTCAGTACGAGTGCGCCCACGGCAAGTGAGAGTAGCAGCAAGAAGGGGGCGGTGTAGCCGCCGCTTGCGGTTTGCAGCGAGGAGCAGGCGGTGGCCACGAAGGAGGCCGCCATCAGATTGAAGTTGCTGATGCTGAGGTTGGTGGCAAAATGCGCCTGGCCGTAGAAGGCAGAGGTGAAAGCCGAGGACACGGTGGGAGAGGTGCCGTAGGAAAGACC
>JAZRFG010000151.1:0-6239 GCA_045661265.1 Eubacteriales bacterium | reverse complement strand
AAAGCGCTCGCGGCTCCAGTCGCAGGAGGAGCCCATGCGCTTGAGCTGAGACACGATGCGACCGCCGTACTGGCGCCTCCACTCCCAGGTGCGCTCAAGAAAGCCCTCGCGACCCACGTCGTCCTTGCTGAGTCCTTCCTTGCGCATAGCCTCTACCACCTTGGCCTCGGTGGCGATGGATGCGTGGTCGGTGCCGGGCAGCCACAGTGCGGAGTAACCCTGCATGCGCTTGGCACGGATCAGGATGTCCTGCATGGTGTTGTCAACGGCGTGACCCATGTGCAGCTGACCCGTAATATTGGGGGGCGGCATCACAATGGTATAGGGCTTTTTCGATTTGTCG
The DNA here is from genome assembly GCA_045661265.1 of Eubacteriales bacterium. Lineage (GTDB taxonomy): Bacteria > Bacillota > Clostridia > Oscillospirales > CAG-272 > Firm-07. The sequence continues at coordinate 5,896 of JAZRFG010000151.1, read as the reverse complement.
ACCTCGGGTCTGAAATAACCCTTGTCGCACCAATTTTTATAAATGCGCTCCTCAAACTCGCCCGGGGCGTAGGTTTTGGGAAGCTCGTGCATCTCGTTCATGTTTAACCTCCGTTGTGGGTTTAAAAAATAGATAGTTTAGTATAACATATAGAAGGAAAAATGTCAACCGTTCTGCAACGAAAAGGCGAACGAAAAAGCGAAAAAAGAAGAAAAATAAAAAAAGTAAAAATATTTTCAAAAAAGGGGTTGACAAACGCGAATGAATTTGGTATAATAACAAAGTCGCGAGATGCTGGTATGGCTCAGTCGGTAGAGCACGTCATTGGTAATGACGAGGTCATCGGTCCGAATCCGATTAGCAGCTCCATAAACAAAGCACCCCGCCAATGGGGGGTGTCCTTTGTTTATGGCGCCGTTGTTTTGCGGCGGGACCGATGACAAGCCGCCTGCGACTTTTTTCGATTTTTCTTTTTTCGGGCGGCTTGTTCTGTCGCGCCACGCGCGACAGGAACGGTCACGCATCCGATGATTCACCTCACCTACGGCGAGCTAGTCGCTTTGCCTTGCAAAGCTCCGCGAATCCGATCAGCACTGTAAGTAGCAACAAGAGCAAGAATAAAAGGAGAAGCTCCCTTTTATTCTTGCTCTTGTTTTTTATTCCCTATCTCTCTTCCTTTTTTGCACTCTTCAAATCAACACGAGAGCGTTTTTTGAGCTTGAAGCAGCAGATCACGATAAGCTCTGCGGGAACAATAAGGATAAGTATCTGCCACAGATTGCCTATCGGCAACAGGATACAGTAGATCATCGCGATCAGCGACGCGACAAGCAATCCAATGATCGGCATATTATGCTTTTTATTTCCCCAAAGGGAGTTAAAGATCGTCAACAGCACAAACGAAATGACGGCCGCGTACACGAAAAAAAGCCAATACGAAAGACCCGCCGAGAGCAAGACCGTAATATAGGCCACTGCAAGCAACGTGAAAACGGCCATGACGGCAAGGATCGAAATAGACACGTGGTTCGTCCTTCTTGCACAGGGCAGCTTTTGCCCCGCGTGATCTGTCAAAAGATCATCGACGCTTACACCAAAAAGCTTCGAAAGACTTAAAAGAACGTAAGCATCGGGCACCGCCTCGGCGCGCTCCCATTTGGAAACCGCTTTGTCGGAATACCCAAGGGCGTTCCCAAGCTCAAGCTGCGTCATTTGAGAACGACGACGCAGCTCGGTTATGTTTTTAGCGGTTATCTGCTTCAGCTCCATAATAGCATCGCGCTCCTTTCACAAAACTTGTTCTGCAATTCCATTATACTCGAATTTGCTCTTTTTTTCAAGATGCAACCGACTTAAATTGAAAGAAAATTTAATTTGGCTCATTCCAATGCCACTTACAAAGACCTCTTTTGCGTCAAAAACGCATACAAAAACCGACCCGTAACCGCACTTCTACAAATTGTGGAGTTTCTCTTTTCCCTCGGTAGAGCGCACCTCTCCTTTCAATAGAGCAAACTAGAAAACAGTAGGTTGCATACCGAGAAGGAGTCGTTATAATGAAGGAGAAGTCATTGCAAAGCCCACGTCGGATCCTTCGTTTCGTTCTGCCGGGCGCTGATAAAGAAAGGAGCGTTTCTAACTATGAATCAAAAAAACAAAAATGCAATCGCCAAGATCGTGCGCGGCATAGCCATCCCACCCACCTTTGTGCTCATACTTTCTGTTTTGATGTATCTTTTAAGGCCAAGCGCTTTCAGAGGCTTTGGGGATCTTGCCATCATGGTGTTTACCCTTGCGATCTGCCCTGCGCTTGCCTACCCGCTGGCAAGGATCCTACCGCACTACAAAGCTGCGGGCAGGGCCGGTTCGCGCTCGCTTGCCTTTGTCACCAGCGCCGTGGGCTATACCACAGGCACGCTTTATGCCTTTTTGAGCCACGCGAGCGACGATCTGAAATTTGTTTTCACGGGCTATCTCATCGCCCTGGCGGCGCTCACTATCCTGAACAAGCTGTTCAAGCGCAAGGCGAGCGGTCACGCCTGCGGGATTGTCGGTCCACTTCTTTACACCGTCTACTACTTTGGTCCGCTTTTTCTCATTCCGTGTGTGCTGATAGCGGCACTTGTCGTATGGGCCTCCGTTTACAGAAAAAGTCACACCCCCAAAGAGCTGCTCCTTGGTTCGTTTTGCGCATTTGCGGGCTTTTTCATAGCGCTGTAAAAGCTTAGCAAAACCATCAAGCTGAAATCCTCCCCGCAAAAAACCTCTCCCTTTTCCCTGTCACCCGTTGACATTTTCTCGCGCGCGTGTTATAATATTTTAGTATATTATGAAAAGTGTTTGTTACACTCACTTGGAGGTTTCATTATGAACAGTCAATACGAGCTTCCCAAAACCTACGCCCCCGGCGAGTTTGAGGAGCGCATCTATCAGAATTGGTGCCAAAAGGGCTACTTTACCCCCACGATCGACAAAAGCAAAAAGCCCTTCACCATCGTGATGCCGCCCCCCAATATCACGGGCCAGCTTCATATGGGTCACGCGCTGGATAACACGCTGCAGGACATTCTTATCCGCTATAAGCGTATGAGTGGCTTTTGCGCGCTCTGGCTCCCCGGCACCGACCACGCCTCGATCGCAACCGAGGCCAAGGTGGTGGAGGCCATGCGCAAGGAGGGCCTCACCAAGGACGACGTGGGACGCGAGGGCTTTCTTGAGCGCACCTGGGAATGGAAGCGCCAGTACGGCGGCCGTATCGTTTCTCAGCTCAAGCGCATGGGCTCCTCCTGCGACTGGTCCCGCGAGCGCTTTACAATGGACGAGGGCTGCTCCCGCGCCGTCAAGGACGTGTTCGTGCGCCTTTACGACAAGGGCCTCATTTACCGCGGCAACCGCATGGTCAACTGGTGCCCCACCTGCGTGACCTCGATCTCCGATGCCGAGGTGGAATATGAGGACAAGCCCGGCAACTTCTATCACCTGCTTTACCCCGTCAAGGAAACGGGTGAGTATCTGGAGCTGGCGACCACCCGTCCTGAAACGATGCTGGGCGACACCGCTGTGGCCATCAACGCCGAGGACGAGCGCTACAAGCATCTGCACGGCTGCCACGTCATTCTTCCCCTCATCAACAAAGAGATCCCGATTGTGTGCGACGAGCACGCGGATATGACCAAGGGCACGGGCGTGGTGAAGATCACCCCTGCTCACGACCCCAACGACTATGAGGTCGGTCAGCGCCACGATCTGCCGCTCGTGCGCGTGTTCACCTACGACGGCAAGATGACGGGCGCCGCCGACAAGGCCGCCGCCGACAAGCTCTTTGAAAAGGGCACCGCCGCTGTGGGCGAGCCCGAGGTGCTGGATTGCGGCAAGTATCCAGGCATGACCACGGCCGAGGCGCGCAAGGTCATTCTTGCAGACCTCAAGGAGCTGGGTCTTGTCAAGGAGATCGAGCCCCTGGCACACAACGTGGGCACCTGCTACCGCTGCCACCAGGTCATCGAGCCGATGGTTTCTAAGCAGTGGTTCGTCAAGATGGAGCCGCTTGCCAAGCCCGCCATCGCCGCTGTGCGCGAGGGCCGCACCAAGTTTGTGCCCGAGAGATTTGAAAAGAACTATTTCCACTGGATGGAAAATATCCGCGACTGGTGCATCTCGCGTCAGCTGTGGTGGGGACACCGTATTCCCGCCTTCTACTGCGACGATTGCGACGAGATCGTGGTGACCAAGGACGAGAGCGCCACCTGTCCCAAGTGCGGCAAGGAAATGCGCCAGGATCCCGACACGCTGGACACCTGGTTCTCCTCGGCGCTCTGGCCCTTCTCCACGCTCGGCTGGCCGGATCAGACCGAGGATCTTTCCTACTTCTATCCCACCGACACACTGGTGACCGGCTATGACATCATCACTTTCTGGGTGTCGCGTATGATCTTCTCTGCCCTTGAGTACACGGGCACCGAGCCCTTTGACACCGTGCTTATTCACGGTCTGGTGCGTGATGCACAGGGTCGCAAGATGTCCAAGTCGCTTGGCAACGGCATCGACCCCCTTGCCATCATCGATCAGTACGGCGCAGACGCGTTGCGCTTTGCGCTTGCCACGGGCAACTCCCCCGGAAACGATATGCGCTTCTCCGATGAAAAGATTGAGGCCGCGCGCAACTTTGCCAACAAGCTCTGGAACGCTTCCCGCTTCGTTCGCATGAACCTGACGGTGGATAGCTTTAAGCTCCCCAAGGCAGATCAGCTGGCCGTGGAGGACAAGTGGATCCTTACCAAGTATCAAGAGGTCATCAAGACGGTGCGCAGCGCGCTGGATCGCTATGAGATCGGCGTGGCACTCTCTGTGCTGTACGATTTCCTTTGGGACGTGTTCTGCGACTGGTACATCGAGCTTGCCAAGGCGCGCCTGAATGAAAAGGACACCGAGGGCAATCTGATCGCACAGAACGTGATAGGCACCGTGCTTTGCGGCACGCTCAAGCTGCTTCACCCCTTCATGCCCTTCATCACCGAGGAGATCTATGCGTCTCTCCCCCACACCGAGGAGAGCATCATGATCGCGGAATATCCCGTGGCAGACGACGCGCTGGTGTTTGCCGACGCCGCGGCCGATATGGAGCGCGTGATCGCTGCGATCCGTGCCATTCGTGCCCGCCGCAACGAGATGAACGTCGTCCCCTCGCGCAAGGCAAAGATCTATATTGCCACCAAGTACGAGGAGAGCTTCGCTCCCGCGACCGAGGCGTTCTTCAAGCGCCTTGCCAGCGGCTCTGAGCTGGAGGTTGCCGCAAGCGTTGAGGACTTCTCGATCAACGCCGAGGACGCCGTGCAGATCGTGACCGACGCCGCGACGATCCTGTTGCCGATGTCCGACCTCGTGGACACCGAAAAGGAGCGCGCAAGACTTGGTGCCGAGGTTGCCCGTCTTGAAAACGAGATCAAGCGTGCCGAGGCAAAGCTTTCCAACGAAAGCTTCGTGGCAAAGGCCCCTGCTGCCGTTGTTGCCATTGAGCGCGAAAAGCTGGAAAAATACCGCGAAACGCTTGCCGGTGTAAAGGCCGCGCTGGAAAAGCTTGGTTGATTACCCGCCAAACGGTATAAGAAAAGTGCTTTGCAACCGCAAGGGTTGCAAAGCACTTTTTTGTTTGTCTGCTTAAAACATGATCACGCCAAAATAGGCGCTGATCAGCAAAAACAGCACATAGATCACGCCGGAACGCGCCACACGCGCGGTCATACGGCGCTCGGTAAAGGCGGTGAAGAGCGCATAGACGAAGCCAATCGCGGCTCCGATCGTGCAAAGAAGCGCCAGCACTGACGTTGCGCTGAAGAAGGTCGTCAGTGCACTGCCGCCGAAGAAAGCGGCGACAAAGGCCTGCAAAAGCGTCAGCAGCGCGTGCAGGGCGGCAAGCACCCACGGAAGCGTAAAACGCCAGGCACGCGGATAGCGGTCACCTCGCGCACGCGAGATCAATGCGTCCGCAAGCGCCAGCACACCCGCAAGCAGGAAATACACAGCGCCCAGCATCAAGCCCCAGTAAAAGAGCCCTTGTATCACGTCCCACTCCAAAAATGTTGCGGGACGGTAGCAACCGCCGTCTGCCGTATAGAGCTCAGCAACCTCTCCCCCCAGTGTGAGGGTGAATTGCACCAACGCGACCCCATCATCCCTTTGCGCATCCGCAAAGATGCCGGGAGCGATTTGCACAAGACGCTGATCGCCGAACAAAAGCACGCCGTCCTCGTCAAGAGATACGTACAAATTGCGCTCGTCGCGCCCCAAAAAAGTGCCGCGCTGCGCAAAAACAGACAGATATTCTCCCTCAAAAATCTCCGCATCGTAAAGCGTGCCGCCCATAGAAACCGCAGTGCCGACAGAAAAGCCGCAAAGC
>JAZRFG010000150.1:0-16358 GCA_045661265.1 Eubacteriales bacterium | reverse complement strand
GGCAATATTTACGGCCGAGGTGGTTTTTCCTACGCCGCCTTTTTGGTTCGCCAAGGCGATGATCCTACCCATGGCCGTGCTCCTTTCGCGCTTACTGTTTTTTATTATAGCATCTCAAAGAGTGTTTTGCAATATCTTTTGCGCAATTCCTTTTATTTTTTGCGCGTTGCGCGCAATGCCGCGCGCTTCACCCGCAAGAATTTTTCGTTTCACGTGAAACAACGTTGTTGACACGTCCGCCTGCTTTGCTTCGCGCGAAACAAGTGGCCCCCCCTTGTTTTCGTTTCACGTGAAACAAAAAGAGCTTCGCGTAAAACACAGATGGAGTGTTTCACGTGAAACTCTTTGGCTTTAGGTGGCGTGGGGGATACGAATGGTGATCAGCACCTCGTCGGCACCCTCCTGCGCTTGCATTTGGGCGTCCCGGCCGGTCTTGCGGAAGATGGTCAGCGTGCGCTCGATGGAGTTGTACAAGGGCTGGAGGGTGTGCAAAACGAACTTTTTGGGGCAAATACTGCCTGCTTGCGGCTTGCTGGCGGGGATTTTGCGCACCGGAACGGGGCTTGCGCGCGGTATGTCGGGTGCGCATCTCTCCTTTTCTGCGCCCGCGGCTGGCGCCTCTTGGCTTACTGCCCCGCCCTGCCCCTGTGCGCCTGTGATGCCCTCCAAATCGGGCTTCAAAAGCGCTTCCGGCTGGGTATTCTCCGCCAAAAAGTGCTCTATCAGCGCCTCTGTGGCTGCCACGGAGAGCTTTTCCTGTGCAATGCTGCGCAGCACGGCGTGGCGCTTCGCGGGGTCTGCGAGGCGCAAAAGCGCCCTTGCGTGTCGCTCTGACAGCCCTGCGCGCAGGATCTCCTGCTGCTCGGAGGCGCTGAAACGGCAAAGGCGGAGCTTGTTGGCAATTGCGGAGGGGGAAAATCCCGTTTCCTTGGCAATTTGGGCCCGTGAAAGCCCACATTGCTCGCCCAGATGGCGCAAAGCAGCGGCTTGCTCGAAGATGTGTAGCCGCCCCGTCCGTATTTGCGCGCATATTTCCGTGATTTCCGGGCTTTGCGGGGGCGCGGTGGCAATCACACAGGGGAGCCGTTCTACCCCCGCCAGACACGCCGCGTGCCAGATTTCCACCCCCTCCAGCACGCAATAGCGGTAAAAATCAGGAAACACCTCGGTGGGTGTGACGACGAGAGGTGTGGAAATCCCGTATTTTCGAATGCTTTGCGAAAGCCGTATGCTCTCGTTTTTCTTGAGGGGGCTTTTAGCCCCCTTTTCGGCGTAAATTTGCTCAATGGGGATCTGCAAGATGCTGCCCTCGCGCAAAATGGGCGCTTTCCCCGTGTACAAATACTCTGCTTTTTTCATTGTATTGTCCTTTTTTCTGTGCTTTGAGAGTAAAATCTCTCCCTTGACACCATTATACCCGATGTGGAACGCGGATCTTGCCGAAGCGGAAATGAGAAAAAACGCCAAAACGGCGCGGAAAAGCATTAAAAATACCAAATATTACCAAATAAACAGGGAACACGTGGCGGCGTGTCGAATTTTGCGCACAAAAAGTTGCCGTGAGTGCGGCGGGCGGTGGCGCGGTGGCGAGGTGGCGAAAGGGTGTGCCGACAGGGGGGCTGCCGTGTGGCGCCTCGATGCGGTTTGTTGTGGCGGAATCGGGCGCTCGAACAAAGAAAAAAGCGCGCGACCGGTATGCGATCACGCGCTTTTGTGTGTTTTTGTGTGTTTTTGTGCGATTTTGGCGAAGATTTCGGCGAAAAAATGCCCTTACACAAACTCTTTTCTTTCTTTGCGCAAGTTTTGCTCGAATGGAGCGCTTTCGCGCAAGCTTTTTTGCTCGAACGGGGCGTTTGTGCAAGCTTTTTGCCCTGTGCAAGCGCTTATTTGGGGACTTAAAGCGGGTTTTTGGCAATCTTGGCGTAGGCGCGCGGGTAGGCGGTGGGGGTGGACTTGACCTTTTCGATCTCAAAAATGATGCGTTCGTCCTGCTCGTCGCCGTCTGTGAGCGTCACAGTGTGGCGCGCGACCAGCTTGCCGCCAAGCTTGGCAACGGCGCCCGCGGCACTCTCCCACTCCTCCTCGCCGCGGCGGGCCTTCATGGCAAGGAATTTACCGCCCACGCGCACCAGCGGCAGGCAAAGCTCGGCCAGCACGGGGAGTGCGGCGACGGCGCGGGCCGTGCAAACGTCATATTTTTCGCGGTGCTCGCCCTTGCCCGCGTCCTCGGCACGTGCGGCCAGCGCGGTGAGGTTTTCGCAACCCAGCATCTGTGCCGTTTCCTGCACGTAGCGAATGCGCTTAGCCGTGCTGTCAAGGGACAGGATCTTAAGGTCGGGGCGACAGATGGCAAGCGGCAGCGAGGGGAAGCCCGCACCGCAGCCGACGTCCGCAAGACGCGCGCCAAGGGGCAGAAGCGGCTCGATTGTGAGGCTGTCTGCATAATGGCGCAGGATCACAGCGCGCGGCTCCTTGATGGCGGTCAGATTCATATATTCATTGACGGCAAGCATGCGCGCGGTCAGCTGATGCAGCTTTTTCACGCTTTCCTCACCCGCATGCGAGGAAAGTCCGTTTTGCTCGAAAATGGCGCGACAAAGCGCGGAAAAATCAGAAAAATCCATAAAAAACGGGACACGTGCCGTGAAAAACGGCGTGTGAGAGCTCCTTTCCTTGTAAAAATGTAAGAACGGGACTGAAATTAATGTATTTTGCGGCGTTGCGTCGCCAATATCTCGTACCGTTATGGCACTAAATTGATAACGGTGGCGAAAATGTACGAAAAATAGGGACGAAACTTATCAATGAAGCCCCAGGTAGATAAGCAGCACCGAGATGTCGGCGGGGCTGACGCCGCTGATGCGGGATGCTTGCCCCACGGTGAGGGGCTTGTGATCGTTTAGCTTTTGTGCGGCCTCTAAGCGAAGCCCCGTGATCGCCTTATAGTCAAGGTCGGGGGAAAGCGACTTGCTTTCCAGCCGCTCGTGGCGGGCGACCTCGGCAAGCTGGCGGGCAATATAGCCCTCGTATTTCACCTGCACCTCTACCGAAAGCGCCTCGGCGCCTGTCAGCGCGGGGCGGTTGGGGTCCAGCACGGCCAGCGCCGCATAGGTGACAGCGGGACGGCGCAAAAGATCCGCCAGCGAAACGCCCGTTGTGGGGGCAGGAAGCCCCAGGTTGACAAGGAACGGTTCTGCCAGCTTGGGCGAGAGATGCGTGCTGCCAAGACGCTCGATTTCGGCGGCGATGTTTTGCTGTTTTTGCAGAAAATCTTGGTAACGGGTGTCGCCGATCAGCCCCACGCGGCGTCCAAGGGGGACTAGACGTGCGTCCGCGTTGTCTTGCCTCAGTAGCAAGCGGTATTCGGAGCGCGAGGTCATCATACGATAGGGCTCGTTGGTGCCCTTGGTGATCAGATCGTCGATCAGCGTGCCGATATAGGAGCCGGAACGGGGCAGGATCAGCGGCTCCTCACCCCTCAGCTTCAGTGCGGCGTTGATGCCCGCCACAAGGCCTTGCGCGGCCGCCTCCTCATAGCCGGAGGTGCCGTTAAACTGCCCCGCACCGTAAAGGCCGCGCACGCGGCGGAATTCCAACGTGGCAAGCAGTTCGGTGGGGTCGCAGCAATCATACTCGATCGCGTAGGCGTAGCGCATCATCTCGGCTCTCTCAAATCCGGGGAGCGAGTGCAGCATCTCGTACTGCACGTCGGTGGGCAGCGAGGTGGAGAAGCCCTGGAGATAGAGCTCGTCGGTATCCCGGCCGATCGGCTCAAGAAAGAGCTGATGGCGCTCCTTGTCCGCAAAGCGCACCACCTTGTCCTCGATCGAGGGGCAGTAGCGCGGGCCCACGCCGTGGATATGGCCGCCATACATGGCCGAACGGGTCAAGTTTTCGCGGATAATGGCGTGTGTGCGCGCGTTGGTGTAGGTGATGTGGCAGGGGAGCTGATCAATGCTTTCCAGATAGTTTTCTGGGGTGCCGTGCGCGAAAGGAAGCGCGCCCTGTTCGCCCGGCTGCTCCTCTAGCTTGGAAAGATCCACCGAGCGGCGGTTGATGCGCGCGGGCGTGCCTGTTTTGAAGCGCATCAGCTTGATGCCAAGCGCGCAAAGAGAGGCGGAAAGACCCTTGGAGGGCAGGAATCCGTCCGGGCCACTTTCGAAGCTGGAGCAGCCCACAAAAATGCGACTTTCAAGGTACGTACCCGCCGCAACGATGGCGGCGTCACAGGAAAACTCCTCGCCAAGACGGGTGCGAACGCCGCACACGCCCCCCTCGTTTGTTAAAATGTCGGTGATCTCGGCTTGGATCAGGCGCAAGTTGGGTGTGCGCTCCAGCACGGATTTCATGTAGCGGTGATACTGCTTGCGATCGGCCTGCACGCGCTTACTATGCACCGCCGCGCCCTTGCCCAGATTGAGCGTGCGGGATTGCAGCGTCACGGCGTCTGCCGCGCGCCCCATCTCGCCGCCAAGGGCGTCGATCTCATAGACCAGATGTCCCTTGGCCGTTCCGCCGATCGAGGGGTTACAGGGCATATTTGCCACCGATTCCAGTGACAGGGTGAAAAGCACGGTATCCAGCCCCATGCGGGCGGCGGCGAGAGCCGCCTCAATACCGGCGTGCCCTGCGCCGATGACGGCGATCCTTGTGGAAGAATTCATAGATTGCTCCTTGTAAAAATGCGAAAGCGTTGAACGATGGTGGCGAAAAACCCGTACCGTTTAGCGGGATACCTTGGTCGCGACCGTGCCGGAGGGGTTGTAGAAGCGGCAGATCTGCAGCGCACGCTGCGTGGCCTCGAAGTAAAAAATGGCGCGGTGCTTTTCCTTGCCGCCTGTGGCGTATTCAAAAAGAATGAAGTAGATATCGGGCGCCTTGGGCGAGGAGATCGCCGAGAATTCGCGCTCAGGGCGGTAGGCGTTGGCCCTTGCGACCTCCTGCTCGTTTTCCAGCGGCGCAATGCGCACCGCGTCGCGCAAGGTAAGACGCAGCACCGTGCGGCGGGAGCGGTTGCCGAAGATCTTGCTGAATACCAGCTCGCCCGAGGTGATGGAGTATTCGTAATCCACCGACACGAAACGCCAGGTCGCAAAGACCAGGATCCACGTGAATACGGGCAGAAGCGCCAGCGGGGGCAGTACCTTATAGGAAATGCCTGCCAGCAGAACGCCAAGCGCAAAGCACACGTAAAGCGTGATCATACCGATGCGCGCGAGAAGCCATTTGCCCTCGATCCGTTGGCTGACGACAAATTCGTAGGTGGAGAATTCATTCATCGACCGCAACCTCGTTTCCCGTAATTTTATCAATTAAGTATATCACAAAACGCGACAAAAAGCAAGGGGCGGGTCGCGGGAGTTTTTCTTGCCGAAACGGAAAAGAGCGCCGCGCGAGAGGAAATGTTTCACGGTGCAAAACGCAAAAGTTTTCCACAGGGTGTTTCCAAACAAAAATCCCGAAAAAGCTGAGTTTTACACAGTTTCCACAGAGTTTTCCACAGGTTTTGGCCAAAAAAAGCCGTGAAACACGAAAAAAACGAGAACTGTAAAAAAATGGGGCTTGTTCCAAAAGCGGAAAAGAGGGGCGGCGGAAAAGGCAAAAAAGACCGCCGATGGGGCGGTCTTTTTTCTTTGGCAACAGCCGCAAAACGCGCTTTGCGCGTCTTAGTTCTTCAAGCTGTGGATCGGTGCGGGCACGCGACCACCGCGGTGAATGAATTTCGCGGGGGAGTACTCGCGCACGGGCATAATGGGTGCGGTGCCAAGCAGGCCGCCGAAGTCGACGCTCTCGCCCACCTTTTTGCCATAGGCGGGAATCACACGCACGGCGGTGGTCTTGGTGTTGACCACGCCGATCGAGATCTCGTCGGCGATGATGCCGCAGATGACCTCCTCGGAAACGTCACCGGGCACGGCGATCATATCAAGACCGACCGAGCAAACGGCGGTCATGGCCTCCAGCTTTTCAAGGGAGAGCGCGCCGCGCTCGACGGCGGCGATCATGCCCGCGTCCTCGGACACCGGGATAAACGCGCCGGAAAGGCCGCCCACGTGCGAGGAGGCCATCACGCCGCCCTTTTTCACGGCGTCGTTGAGCATCGCCAGGCACGCGGTGGTGCCGTGCGCGCCGCAGGATTCCAGTCCCATCTCCTCCAGAATGTGCGCCACCGAGTCGCCCACGGCGGGGGTGGGGGCAAGCGAGAGGTCGATGATGCCGAAGGGAGTGTTCAGCTTTTGGGCCGCCTCGTTGGCGACAAGCTGACCCACGCGCGTGATCTTGAACGCGGTCTTTTTGATGACGTCCGCCAGCTCTGAGAGGTCGCAATCGCCCGCGCGACGGATCGCTGCGGCGACCACGCCGGGGCCGGAAACGCCCACGTTGATCACGGCGTCGGGCTCACCCACGCCGTGGAAGGCGCCCGCCATGAAGGGGTTATCCTCGGGGACGTTGGCGAAGACAACGAGCTTGGCGCAGCCCATCGAATTGTTGTCGCGGGTGAGGTAGGCGGCGCGCTTGATGGCGCTGCCCATCAGGCGAATGGCGTCCATATTGATGCCCGCCTTGGTGGTGGCGACGTTGACGGAGGAGCAAACGGTGCTGGTTTCGGCCAGCGCCTCGGGAATAACAGAGATGAGGTTGCGGTCGCCCACGGTCATGCCCTTATGTACCAGGGCAGAGTAGCCGCCGATGAAGTTGATGCCAAGCGTATCCGCGGCGCGCTGAAGCGTGTGAGCGAGCTTGAGGAACCCATCGGGGGACATATTGCCGCCGATGAGGGACACGGGGGTGACGGAAACGCGCTTGTTGACGATCGGGATACCGTATTTTTGCTCGATCTCCACACCCGTCTTTACAAGATTCTCTGCCTTGCGCGTGATCTTGTCATAGACCTTCTGGCAAAGGCGGTCGGCGTCCTCGCTGACGCAGTCGAAAAGCGAAATACCCATGGTAATGGTACGGATATCGAGGTTTTCCTCGCGTATCATACCAATGGTTTCAAGAATGTCGGCAGTATTCAGCATTTTTCCACCTCTTACACGTGGTGCATGGTGTTGAAGATATCCTCGTGCATGGCGCGGATATCCAGTCCCTTCTCGCGGCCCCAAGCGGCAAGCGCGTCGGCGAAGGCGTTAAAGGGGGTGTTCAGCGCGTCGATCTCGACGAGCATGATCATGGCGAAATATTCGGAAAGCACGCTCTGCGTGATGTCCACGATGTTGGCGTTGTGCTTGGTGCAAAGGGTGCTGACGCCCGCGATGATGCCGACGCTGTCCTTGCCGGTGACTGTGATGACTGCTTTCATGTTATACTCTCCTTTGATAAGATGACAATATTATACTATGAAAAGGGGGAAAAAGCAAGTAAATTACTTGCTTTTTGGCGGCGCTTGGCGCTTTTTCTTCTTTTTCGCGGCGGAAAAGCCGAAGTGCCCGAGGATCCGGCCAAGGGCATAGTAGTCGCCGTGCGCATAGGCGCAAAGGTCGGCTTTCTCCAGATGCAGCTTGCCGCTTTGATCCATCAGGGATTCGTCCGCGTAAACGGCGAGAATGTCGGCAAGGAACATGTCGTGCGAGCCCAGCGGGATCACGTCGGTGACGCGGCAGCAGATCGAGATCGGACATTCCGCGATCATGGGCGCGGCAAGTTCCTCGGCAGGGACAGGGGTGAGATGGCATTTTTCGAATTTATCCACCTTGGCGCCTGTGTAGATGCCGCAATAGTCTGCCGTGCGCACCAGCGATGTGGGAGTGAGGTTGAGAACGAACTCCCCGCGCTCCTTGATGATGCCGTAGGAGTGGCGCGAGGGGCGCACCGAGATGTAGGTTTTGGGGGGCACCGTGTTGGTGATGCCCGTCCAGGCGACCGTGAGAATGTTTTTTTGCTCCATATCGCCGCAGCTGACCATAACGGGGGGCACGGGCGCGAGGAGCGTGCCACCGCGAAACTTGATTTTACTCATACCGTTACCCCACTAAATCAAAATTTAACCGTTTGCACGGCAAGGCACCTGCCGGTGCTGGGATTGACCTCGAAAAGGGCGCCGTGCGCGGCGATGGGACCCCCGGCCACGGTGAAGCGGCGGGGCAAATGCGTGCGCGCGCGGAAGATCACGTCCTCGGTGTTCACACCAAGCACGCCGTTCACAGGGCCGGTCATACCGAGGTCGGTGAGATAGCCGGTGCCGTTCGGCAGGATCTGCGCATCATTCGTCTGCACGTGGGTGTGTGTGCCGAAGATGGCGGCAAATTTTCCGTCGAAATAGCGCGCAAGGGCAATCTTTTCCGAGGTTGCCTCGGCATGTACGTCCAGCACGGCGAGATCATAGCGGCCGCGGTAGCTGTCCAGCACGTGCTGCACCGCCGTGTAGGGGTTGCCGAGCGCGTCCATAAACGCCACGCCCGACACGTTGACGACCAGGATCTGCCACCCGTCTGCCGAGGTAATGATCTTGGCACCCTCGCCGGGGCATTCGGCGGGATAGTTACACGGGCGAATGATGCGCGCGGTATCCTCCAGCAGCTGGTGCGTGTCGCGTCTGTCGAAAATGTGGTTGCCCGAGGTGATGAAATCCACGCCCGCATCAAACAGTGCTTCAGCCCCCTTGGGGGAAAGGCCGTGGATATCACAAACGTTCTCGCCGTTGGCGATCACAAGGTCCGCGCCGTATGTACGGCGCTCCGTGGGAAGAGTGCGGCGCAGATAGTCGAGCGTCTGCTCGCCCACCACGTCGCCGATGGCTAAAATTTTCATAAATCCTTCTTTCTATCGGGGGACGCCTCTCCCCCGCACCTACAAGTATACCACATCTTGTGGTAAAAAGCAAGAAGAATACATATTGGGTTGGCAATTTAGACACAAAATTTGGATATATTTATATAAAACAACTAAAATTGAAAAAAGGTATTTACAAACTGTTTGCTTTTTGTTATAATAATTATGATCATAAAAAGGGGTTAGTGTCCCCTTTTGAAAGACCGCCAAACGGCATCACGCCTGACGGTTGTCGCCGCGTTGCGGGGCAACGCGAAAATCCTCACAGTAAGGAGAAAAGAAAATGAAATTCGCTCGCATTCTCTCTCTTGTGCTTGTTGCGCTGCTGCTTGCAGCTTCCCTTTGCTCTTGCACGTTGGTCGACGGCTTCAAAAGCATGTTCGGCATCGGCTCGCAAGAGCCCGCCGATGCTGAGGACGACGTCGAGAAGAACCAGGAATATCTGGTGGTCAAGGGCAGCGTCGCCCAGTATGTGATCGTCTATGACTACAAGGCCGGCCCCCAGACCAAGAACGCCGTGCTTAAGATGGTAGAGGCGTTCAAGACCAGACTCAACTGCGATATCGTTGCCAAGGAATGCTACAGCGATCTGGAGGAGGCCGATGACGTCGTTGAGGAAAATGAGATCCTTGTCGGCTTCACCAACCGCCCCGAGAGCGCAGAGCTTGCCACGGGCATGAAGGTTGGCGATCACGACATCGACGTGATCAACGGCAAAATTGTAATCGCAGGCGGCTCGGACGCTTCGATCTCCAAGGCCGTCAGTAGCTTCATGAGCGGCTTTATTTACGAGCAGGGCGAGATGAAGGCGGACGAAAAGGAGCTGACCCTTTCCCTCTTCGTTTACAAGAATGTGGTCGTGCCCGAGGATACCAGCGATCCCAAGTATGCAGAGATCTCTGCCAATGCAAAATATGACGTGGATCACGAGGACTTTAACGGTGTAGGTACTTACTCCTATAAGTATGCGACGATGGGCGGCACTCGCTTTGATAGCTACCTGCTGGTTTACGCTCGTGATGGCGCAAGAAGCGAGGAGAGCCTGGCATTTGCCAAGGACCTTCAGGCTTACATTTATAAGGAAGTGGGCTATGAGCTCGACGTGAAGAAGGACGTTGCCGTGCTGCGCGCAGACTACAAGATCGTGGTTGGCGACACGCTGTTCTCTGACGAGGGCATTTCGGATAAGCTGGCCGACGACGAGTATTACATCGCGCTGACCGCAGAGGAGATCACGCTTGAGGACGGTACCACGGCTCCGGGCGCGACCCTCGCCATTCTGTTCGGCGTGGACGCTTACGATGCTGCCATGGAGGCGTTCAAGAGCATTATGCCCTTCTCCTCCTCTCCCATCGATTTCAACGTGAACGCGGGATTTGTGTCCACCAACATGGCACAGTAAATCCTCAGATCAAAAGCACCCGCCTGTCGGCGGGTGCTTTTTTATACAAAAGGAACGCAAGGCGCCGCCTTGCGTTCCTTTTATTATAATATCGCGTTACTGCTTCAGCTTTTTCTCGCAATAGATGCAGCGGCAGACCTTTTCGCTGACGCGGCGGAATACCTGATCCAGCTCCTGCTCGGTTGTTGTGATGCAGCGGGGATTCTGGCACTTGTATTCGTTTACGATAAGGCCTTCCTCTCCGCGGTCGGTGGGCAGCGGCTCGGGTACGCGCTCCTTGCCCTTGGCATCGCCCAAGAGCTTGAGGATCAGCGCCATGCGCATATACTTGGCGTTAAGCACCTGACGGAAGTAGGCGGCGCGGGGGTCGGCGTCGATCTTGACGCTGATCTCATTCACGCGGGGCAGGGGGTGCAGGATCGCCATTTTTTCCTTGGCCAGCGCCATCTTCTCGGCGGTCAGAATGTAACTGTCCTTCAGGCGCTCGTAGGTTTCAAGATCTGCGAAGCGCTCCTTTTGGATACGCGTCATATACAGCACGTCAAGCTCCGGGAGCTTGCTTTCAAGGTCGGTGGTCTCCTCCCATTGCATGTTTTTCATCGCTTCGTGCTTCACATAGCCGGGGATACCCAGCTCCTCAGGGGAGATCAGCACCAGCTTCACGCCCGCATAGCGGGAGAGGGCGCTGATGAGCGAGTGAACGGTGCGTCCGTATTTGAGGTCGCCGCAAAATCCCACGGTGATGTGGTCAAGGCGGCCCAGCTCACGCTTGATGGTGAGCAGGTCGGCAAGCGTCTGGGTGGGGTGGTTGTGACCGCCGTCGCCCGCGTTGATCACGGGCACGGTCGCATTGCAGGAGGCGACCAGAGGGGCGCCCTCCTGGTGGTGGCGCATGGCGATGATGTCGGCATAGCAGCTGATCACCTTGGCGGTGTCCGCCATGCTCTCGCCCTTGGAGGCGGAGGAGGTGCCTGCATCGGAAAAGCCCAGCACGTTGCCGCCCAGCTCGTACATAGCGGCCTCAAAAGAGAGGCGCGTACGGGTAGAGGGCTCAAAAAACAGCGTTGCCAGCTTCTTTCCACGGCAGGATTCGGCGTACTTTTCGGGGTTTGCGATGATGTCCTCTGCGATCGAGAGCAGTTCTTCGATCTCGGGGACGGAAAGCTCCAGAATATCGATCAAGCTTCGCATATGCTGCTCCTTTTATGCTTTGGCACCGTTAACGGCGAGATAGTTTTTGATACGGGTCACGTTTTCCTCGTTGGCGGGATCCTCTTCCAGGTACTCGATGATGTCGTAAACGTCCACCACGGAGTAAACGGGGAAGCCGAACTGCTCCTCGATCTCCTGCATTGCACCCTTTTCGCTCTGGCCCTTTTCCTTACGGTCGACCATGATGAAGGTGGCAACCACCTTGACGTTTTCCAGGTGGGAAAGGATCTCCATCGACTCGCGGATCGCGGTGCCCGCGGTGATCACGTCCTCGATGATAACGATCTCCTCGCCGGGGGTGGGAACGTAGCCCACGAAGGTGCCGCCCTCGCCGTGATCCTTGACCTCCTTGCGGTTGAAGAAGAAGGGAACGTCAAGACCGTTCTTGGAAAGCGCCACGGCGGCAGAGATGGAAAGCGGAATGCCCTTGTAGGCGGGGCCGTAAAGCACGGTGGGCTTTTTGCCCAGCTTATCGAAGTAGGCCTTGGCATAGAACTCGCCCATCTTGGAGATCTGATCGCCCGTCTTGATCATACCGGCGTTAACGAAATAGGGGATCTTGCGGCCGGACTTTGCGGTGAAATCACCGAACTTCAGCACGCCGGCGCCTTGCAAAAATTCAATAAATTCTCTCTTGTAAGCTTCCATTTTTCTTCTCCTTTGTATGTGTTCGCGGGGGCAGATCGCGCCCCGCGTACTTTGTTAACCTACGAACTCAGCTACGCAGCGTCTGTAAGCGGCCACGGGATCCTCGGCGCCGGTGATGGGACGGCCGACCACGATGTAATCCGAGCCGATCTCACGGGCGGCGGCGGGGGTCATCACGCGCTTCTGGTCGCCGATGTCGCCGTCGGCAAAGCGTACGCCGGGCGTTACGGTGACGAAATCCTTGCCGCAGGTGTCGTGCACCTTACCGGCCTCCAGGGGAGAGCAGACCACGCCGTCAAGACCGGATCTCTTGGCGTTTGCGGCGTAATGCATCACGACCTTGTCGATCGGCTCGTTGATGAGCAGATCTGCTTTCATCGTTTCCTCGTCGGTGGAGGTGAGCTGCGTTACGGCGATCAGCATCGGGCGGGTGCCGTCTGCGCGGGTAAGTCCCTCGATGGCGGCCTCCATCATGCGGCCGGTGCCGGCAGCGTGCAGGTTGGTCATATCCACGTCAAGGCGGGAAAGCACCGCCATCGACTTCTTTACGGTGTTGGGGATATCGTGCAGCTTGAGGTCGAGGAAGATCTTGTGACCGCGGCGTTTGATCTCGCGCACGATCTCGGGACCCTCGGCATAGTAAAGCTCCATGCCGATCTTCACGAAGGGCTTGCGCTCCTCGTTTTCGAACTTGTCAAGGAAAGCGAAAACCTTTTCCTTGCTGTCAAAATCACAGGCAATGATAACGTCTTTTCCCATGTTTATCTCCTTATGTTGTTATTTGTAAGTTTTACGGGGTAAATTCGTACCGTTGCGGCACTTATTTTACCGCACCGATGATGTCGGCAAGGTTTTCGATGCCGTATTTTTCCATCACGCGGGGCAGATCCTCGATGATGCGCTTAGAGGCAAAGGGATCCACCAGGTTGGCGGCACCCACCTCCACGGCGGTCGCACCCGCCATCATCATCTCGACCACGTCCTCGGCCGAGCTGACACCGCCCATACCCACCACGGGGATACTCACGGCACTCGCGACCTGATAGACCATACGTACGGCAACGGGGAAGATGGCGCTGCCCGAAAAGCCGCCCATTTTGTTGGCGATCACAGGCGCACGGCGGCGCATATCAATGCGCATACCCAGCATCGTGTTGATCAGACTGATGCCGTCCGCACCCGCCTCCTCACACGCCTTGGCGATCGACACGATGTCGGTCACGTTGGGGGAGAGCTTGATGATCACGGGCTTGGTGGTCACGGCCTTGACGGCGCGGGTGACCTCGGCGGCCGCCTCGGGGCTCGTGCCAAAGCTCATGCCGCCACCGTGAACGTTGGGGCAGCTGACGTTGACCTCCAGCCAGCCGACTTGCTCCTTTTTATCCAGCCTCTCGCACGTGTAGGCGTAATCCTCCACGGCAAAGCCGCTGACGTTTGCCATCACGGGCTTGTGGAAGCACTGCGCGAGGCGGGGGAGCTCCTCGGAAATGACCTTTTCCACGCCGGGATTTTGCAGACCGACGGCGTTGATCATACCCGCGGTGCACTCCGCGATGCGGGGCGTGGGGTTGCCGAAGCGGGGATCCTTGGTCGTGCCCTTAAAGGAGAAGGTGCCAAGCACGTTGATGTCGTAAAGCTCGGCAAACTCATAGCCAAATCCAAACGTACCGGAGGCGGGGATCACGGGGTTATCCAGCGTGATGCCGCACAGATCGACATTCAGTTTTCCCATAAGATCTCCTCCTTTCTCATCACGGGGCCCTCGCGGCAGATACGCTTGTAGCCGGTAAGGGTCTTGCACGAGCAGCCCATGCACGCGCCAAATCCGCAGCCCATGCGCTCCTCGAAGCTCATCTGGCCGGAGGTGTTGGTGGCGCGCCAAACGGCCTTGAGCATCGGCTCGGGACCGCAGGTATAGAAGTAGGTATAGTCCTCGGGCATCGCGTCGGTGACGAAGCCCTTGACGCCATAGGAGCCGTCTGCGGTGGCGACGATCACGTTCGCACCGAGCGCGCGGAACTCCATTTCATAGAAGATCTCGTCCGCCTTGTTGAAGCCAAGGATCACGGTGACGTCCTTGCCCTCGGCGATCAGCTGCTTGGCGAGCATATAAAGCGGGGGCACGCCCACACCGCCGCCAAGCAGCAAGGGCTTATCGCCCGAAACGGTGAGGTCATAGCCGTTGCCAAGTCCCGTAAGAATATCCAGCTCCTCCGCCACGTGCATACCGGCCAGCTGTGCGGTGCCCGCGCCCACGATCTTGTAGACGATGGTGAGCTCGCCGGGCTTGCAGTCGCACACCGAGATCGGGCGGCGCAGGAACTTGCCCTCCAGCTTGATATTGACGAACTGACCGGGAGCGGTGATCTCCGAGGTGTCGCCGGTAAGGCGCATGCGGTACACGGTACTCGTCAGCGCCGTATTTTCAATAATTTCAAAAATTGACTGTTTCATAATTGTCCTTTTTGTGTATTGGGGCGCGTTTTGTGGGGGAAGTTTTGCAAACGTTCCCCCACGCCCCTTCAAAACCTCTGAAAGAAGAGGTGGCAGCCTCGCCGTTAGGCGAGATATGGGAGTTTTTCGGTTTTTGCGGAGCAAAACGGTGACGGTGTCACCGAGAAAAACTTAGTTTTCTCGACGCAAAGCGGCGAGCTTAGGCGTCGATGGTGGAAATGGTCAGCGTGGTCTCCTCCAGCACGTCCAACAGCACGCGAACGGTGTCAAGGGCGGTGAAGATGGTGACGTTATTTTCGGTGGCGACCATACGGATCTCGGCGCCGTCACTGGCCTGACCTTGCGAGCCGATGTCGCGGGTGTTGATGACGTAGGCGATATGACCCTGGCGGATCGAGTCTGCGATCTCGGTGCTGCCGTCGCGCAGCTTCTGCAGCACGCGGGTGCGGATACCGTTCTCCTTGAGGAATTTCGCCGTGCCCTCGGTGGCCTCGATGTTGAAGCCGAGGTCATAGAAGCGGCGGATAAGGGGCAGCGCCTCGGGCTTGTCCTTGTCCGCGATGGTGACAAGCACGGTGCCGTAGTTCTGCAGGTGGGTGCCGCCTGCCTGAAGCGCCTTGTAAAGGGCGCGGTTGAGCTTATCGTCGTAGCCGATCGCCTCGCCCGTGGACTTCATCTCGGGGGAGAGGTAAGCGTCAAGGCCGCGGAGCTTGTTGAAGGAGAACACGGGAACCTTGACGTACCAGCGCTTCTTCTCCTCGGGGTAGATGTCGAAGATGCCCTGCTCCTTGAGGGACTTGCCCATAATGACCTCGGTGGCGATGTCGGCAAGACTGTAGCCCGTTGCCTTGGAAAGGAAGGGAACGGTACGGGAGGAACGGGGGTTGACCTCGATGATGTAAACATCATCCTTGTCGTCCACGATGAACTGGATGTTGAAAAGACCGACGATGCCGATGCCAAGGCCGAGCTTCTTTGCATACTGCAGAATGGTGCCCTTGACCTTGTTGGAGATCGAGAAGGTGGGGTAAACGGAGATCGAGTCACCGGAGTGTACGCCGGTGCGCTCTACCAGCTCCATGATGCCGGGCACGAAGACGTCGCGGCCGTCGCAGATCGCGTCGATCTCGACCTCCTTGCCCTGAATGTACTTGTCAACCAGCACGGGCTTGTCCTCGTCCACCTCAACGGCGGTGCGCAGGTAGTGGCGCAGCTGCTCCTCGTTGGCAACGATCTGCATCGCGCGACCGCCCAGCACGAAGGAAGGACGCACCAGCACGGGATAGCCGATCTCGGCAGCGGCCTTGATGCCGTCCTCGATCTTGGTCACGGCGCGGCCCTTGGGCTGGGGAATGTTCAGCTCGGTGAGCAGCTTTTCAAACGCGTCGCGGTTTTCTGCTCTGTCGATGGCGGCACAGTCGGTGCCGATGATCTTCACGCCGCGGTCGGTAAGGGGCTGGGCGAGGTTGATCGCGGTCTGACCGCCAAGAGAGGCGACCACGCCGATCGGCTTTTCGAAGTTGATGATGTTCATCACGTCCTCGGGCGTGAGGGGCTCGAAGTAGAGCTTGTCCGCGGTGGTGTAGTCGGTGGAAACCGTTTCGGGGTTGTTGTTGATGATGATCGCCTCGTAGCCCGCGCGCTTGATGGTCTGCACGGCGTGCACGGTGGAGTAGTCGAACTCAACGCCCTGGCCGATACGAATGGGGCCGGCGCCAAGCACCACGATCTTTTCCTTGTCGGTGTGGATCGAGGTGTTCTCGCCCGTGTAGGAGGAGTAGAAGTAGGGGATATAGGCGTTCGTGTGGCAGGTGTCTACCATACGGAACGCGGGGGTAAGTCCGTTTTCAATACGGAAGTTGTACAC
>JAZRFG010000149.1:0-4696 GCA_045661265.1 Eubacteriales bacterium | reverse complement strand
CTCCATGCGATGTGCGCACCAGCCGGCCATACGGGCGATGGCAAACAGGGGGGTGTACATCGACACGGGAATGCGGAGCATGCGGTAGATCAGGCCCGAGTAAAGGTCCACGTTGGCACAGATCGTGCGATCCACGCCCTTGAGCTGACGGAATGCCTCGGGGGTCAGACGCTCCACGGCCTCCAGCAGTGCGAAGTCGTCGCCAAAGCCCTTCTTCATCGCCAGGTCGCGCGCATAGCGCTTCAACATCACGGCGCGGGGGTCGCTCTTGGTGTAGATCGCGTGACCCATACCGTAAATGAGGCCGCTGTGGTCGAATGCCTCGCCGCGCAGGATCTTGGTCAGGAAACTCAGCACCTCGTCGTCGTCCTGCGGGTTGTGGACGTTTTCCTTGATGCAATCGAACATTTCCTGTGCCTTGATATTGGCGCCGCCGTGGCGGGGGCCCTTCAGCGAGCCCATGGCCGCACCGATGGCGGAATAGGTGTCGGTGCCGGAGGAGGAAAGCACGCGGCAGGCGAAAGCGGAGTTGTTACCGCCGCCGTGCTCGGCGTGAATGACAAGTGCAAGGTCAAGCAGCTTGGCCTCCTCGTCGGTGTAGACCTTGTCCGAGCGCAGCATGCGCAGGAAGTTCTCCGCGGTGCTCAGCTCGGGCTTGGGGTTGTTGATGTGCAAGCTGTGGCCGCCGAAGATGTTGCGGGACACGGCATAGGAGTGGGCGGCGATCACGGGGACGCGCGCGATGAGCTGCATGCACTGGCGCAGCATATTCGAAAGGGAGGTTTCGTCGGGGTTGTTGTCGTAGGCGTAAAGTGCCATCACGCCCGTCGCCATCTTGTTCATGATCGAGGGGGTGGGGGCCTTCATCAAAATATCCTCGTCAAAGCGGGAGGGGAGCTTTTCAAAGCGGCTGAGCAACTGGCAGAAGCGTTCCAGCTGGGGCTTGGTGGGCAGATGGCCGAAGAAAAGCAGATAGCAGGTCTCGGCAAAGCCGAAGCGGTCCTCGGCAGCGAAGTTGTTGACCAGGTCGCTCATGCGGTAGCCGCGGTAGTAAAGCTCGCCGTCAATGGGGCTGCGCTCGCCCTCGTTGAGGATATAGCCGTGCGCGTTACCAATGCGGGTGACGCCCGCCACCACGCCCGTGCCGTCCGGCTCGCGCAAGCCGCGCTTCACGCGGTAGTTTTCAAAGGCGGCACCGGGGATCTGATATTCGTTTCGTGACTCGGCGATCAGATCTTCCAGCATTTCGTGGCATTCAGCGTCCAGAATGTCGTTTTTATCAAAGTAATTCACGGGTGATGGGACCTCGCTTTCGTGAAAATCTAATAATTATAGTATATTGTATCACTTTCACCGGTAAAAAGCAATAGGTTTTTTGCTTTTTGCAAGTCTATTTTTCAAAAAATGCAAAAAGTAGATAAAATTGCATCGTTGACGCCCTGAACAGTGGTAAAAATGAAGCAAGAGAGGGGCTTTTATGCACGCCGCGCGGGGCTTGGGGAGCGCGGTGTTATTTTTTTCTTTTCGGGCATATACTATCCTATATGAGAAAAAAGGGGGACGTGTATGAGGGAGGATTTGCCGCTGTATCTGTTCCATCAGGGGACGAATTTTCGCGCGTGGGAGTATCTTGGCGTGCATCGCACGGACAAGGGTTTTGTGGCGCGCGTGTGGGCACCGAATGCGCAGCGCGTTTTTCTGGTGGGGGATTTCAACGCGTGGGGGGAGTCGCATCCGATGCAGCGCGTGAGCGAGAGGGGCGTGTTCGAGTGCGAGTTGGCGCCGCACACGCTTGCCGAGGGCGCACTTTACAAATTCAAGATCTGCCACGCGAATGGCGTGAGCTTCAAGGCGGATCCTTATGCGCGCGGCGCGGGCGAGGCACCCGAAACGGCGTCGGTCTATCGCGAGCCGGAGGGCTTTTGCTGGACGGACGCGGGGTATCTTGACTGGCGTGCCCGCAAAATGCGCAAGCAGGCATACGAGCAGCCCATTAATATCTATGAGATGCACGTGGGCTCCTGGAAAAGGGATGAGTCGGGCAAGCCCTTGCGCTTTGGTGCGCTGGCCGAGGAGCTGGCGCCATATCTCAAGCAGATGGGCTACACCCACGTCGAGCTGATGCCCGTGATGGAGCACCCCTTTGACGGCTCGTGGGGCTACCAGATCACGGGGTACTTTGCCCCTTGCGCGCGTTACGGCACGCCGCGGGAGCTGATGGATTTTGTGGACAAGATGCACGGGGCGGGGATCGGGGTGATCCTGGATTGGGTGCCCGCGCATTTCCCGAAGGACGCGCACGGGCTTTTTGAGTTTGACGGCGCGCCGCTTTACGAGTATCAGGGTGCCGACCGCATGGAGCATCGCGGCTGGGGAACACGCTGCTTTGACGTGGGACGCGAGGAAGTGCAAAGCTTTCTCATCTCCAACGCGCTCTACTGGGCACAGGTCTATCACGTGGACGGCCTGCGGGTGGACGCAGTGGCGTCGATGCTGTATCTGGATTACGATCGCCTGCCGCACGAATGGGTGCCCAATGTGTACGGCGACCACCGCAATCTGGAGGCGATCGCCTTTTTCCAAAAGCTGAATGCGGCGATGCGCACACACGCCCCCGACGTGCTGATGATCGCCGAGGAGTCCACCGCGTGGGGGAACCTCACAGGTGACGGCGAGGGCGGGCTTGGCTTTTCCCTCAAGTGGAATATGGGGTGGATGAACGATACGCTCCGTTATGCCGCTCTTGACCCCATTTATCGCAAATATCACCACACGTGCATGAATTTTTCGCTCACTTACGCCTTTGGAGAGCGTTACGTCCTGCCGATCTCGCACGACGAGGTGGTGCACGGCAAGCGCTCGCTGATCGGGCGAATGCCGGGGAATTACGCGGAGCAATTTGCGGGGGTACGCGCCTTCCTTTCGTATATGATGACCCACCCCGGCAAGAAGCTCTTGTTTATGGGGGGCGAGATCGGGCAATTCTGCGAGTGGGATCACGCCCGCGAGGTGGAATGGTTTCTGCTCGGCTATGAAAAGCACGCGGCGTTGCAGCGCTTCGTTGCCGCGCTCAACCACTTCTATTTGCAAAATCCGCCGCTTTACGAGCGGGACAGCGACTGGAGCGGCTTTTCTTGGATCGACGCCGATAACGCCGAGCAAGGGGTGTTGTCCTACCGCCGCATCGACGCACAAGGCAATGAAATCGTGGTGCTCCTCAACCTCACGCCCGTGAAGCGCGAGGGCTTTCGGCAGGGGCTGCCCGTGCACGGCGAGTGGCGCGAGGTCTTCAACTCGGATCTTTGCGAATACGGCGGGGAGGGCACGCGCAACGAGGGCGCGCTTCGCACCGAGCGCTGTGCGTGGCAGGGAATGGGGCAGTCGGTTGTTCTCACATTGCCACCGATGAGCGCCATTTTCTTGAAAGTGGCCAAACGGTATAAAAAAACCGCAAAAAACAAACAAAAAAGCAACAAGGAGGTTCGCAAATGAAAAAGGTTTTGTTCGTGGGGGCGGAGGCCGTCCCCTTTGCAAGCACAGGGGGACTGGGGGACGTGATGTCCTCGCTTCCCGAGGCACTTTGCGCCGTGGGTGAGGACGTGCGCGTGGTGATGCCGCTTTACCGCGCCGTGGGTGATGAGTGGCGCGCGCAGATGCAAAAGATCGCAGAATTCGAGGTGACGCTTGCCTGGCGACGCCAGTACTGCGGTGTGCACACCTTGCAACGAGAGGGCGTGACCTACTATTTCATCGACAACGAGTATTACTTCGGGCGCGATGGGCTGTACGGGCATTTCGATGACGGCGAGCGCTATGCCTTTTTCTGCCTTGCCGTGCTTTCGATGCTTCCGCACGTGGACTTTTTCCCCGACGTACTGCACGCGCACGATTGGCAGGGGGCGCTGTCGGTAATTTATCTTCGCACGCTTTTTGCACAGAATGCGGCGTATGCGGGCATACGTAGCGTGTTTACCATTCATAATATTGAGTATCAGGGGCGTATGCCCTCGGATATCCTCGGCGACGTGCTCGCGCTTGGCGAGGACGTGCGGGAAATGCTGGAGTTTGGCGGCGGGCTCAATCTGATGAAGGGTGCGATCCTTTTTGCCGATCGCGTCACCACCGTCAGCCCCCGCTATGCCGAGGAGATCTGCACCCCCGCCTTCGGCTGGGGGCTGGATGCTATTTTGCGGGAGAACGCCTATAAGCTGGAGGGGATCGTGAATGGGATTGATTACAAGCGCTACGACCCCGCCAAGGATCGGCAGCTGGTACGGCATTTCGGCTCGCGCTCGATCCCGCGCAAGGTGGAAAACAAGCTTGCCTTACAACAGGAGCTGGGACTGCCCGTGTCGGGGGAAACGCCGTTGCTTTGCGTGATCTCCCGCCTTGCCGCGCACAAGGGGTTGGATCTGGTGGCGGGCGCCGCACAATCGCTGATGCAAAAGGACGTGCAGCTGGTCGTGCTTGGATGCGGGGACGTGCGATTGGAGGAGTTTTTCCGCGCGCTGGAGAGGGAAAACCCGCAGCGCGTGCGCGCTTGCATCGGCTATGATCGGGCGCTGGCGGCGCGCATCTATGGCGCGTGCGACATTTTCCTGATGCCATCGGCAAGCGAGCCGTGCGGCCTTTCTCAAATGATCGCCTCACGCTACGGCGCCCTGCCCGTGGTGCACGCCGTGGGTGGGCTTTTCGA
>JAZRFG010000148.1:0-1965 GCA_045661265.1 Eubacteriales bacterium | reverse complement strand
ATAAACCCCTTAACGGTACGAAAATTCTGTTTGTGCGCGCGGGCACCTCGGCGCGCTCGGTCAAGCCCAAGGCAAGTGCTGACCACTTCGCCGCCGCGATGCTAGGGGAGCTCGGCGCCGCCAATATCGCGGACGGTGCGCCCCTGCTTGCGGACGGGCTTTCGATGGAGTATATCCTCGCCGCCGCCCCCGACCGCATCTATTTCACCGCGATGGGGGACGAGCAGGCCTCGCGCGCGTTCGTCGAGGAAATGCTGAAAAGCCCCGAATGGCAAGCACTTTCCGCCGTGAAAAACGGCAGCTGTATCTTTTTACCCAAAGAAAATTTCCACTATAAGCCCAACGCCCGCTGGGCGCAAAGCTACGCCTATCTGTGTGAATAAGAAAAGGAGCGTGATCGAAATGAGTCATAAAAAACAGCAAGCCGTCCTCGTTTCGACCACGCTTTTTTTGCTGCTGCTTTCCTTCTATCTCTCACTGCGTTTTGGAAGCACCGCGCTGGATAGCACGGCGTTCTGGGGCGGGCTTTTTCGTGCCACGGGGCAGGAAAATGCCACGCTTATCCTCTACACGCTCCGCTTGCCCCGCGCCCTCGGCGCACTGTTTGCGGGGGCGGGCCTTGCGCTCTCGGGCGCGCTGCTGCAACGCGCAACCGACAATCCCCTCGCGGCGCCGCATCTGCTCGGCATCAATGCGGGCGCGGGCTTTTTCGTGATCCTCACGCTATCTCTTTTCCCCGCCGCCTTCGCGCTTCTGCCCTTTGCCGCGTTTCTTGGCGCCACGCTCACCTCACTTCTCATTCTCGGCATCTGCGCGCGCCTTTCGCTCGACAAGAGCGCCGTGGTGCTTTGCGGCGTGGCGCTCTCCGCCCTGTTTGGCGCGGGAATCTCCTTCCTCTCGCTCCTGGACGCGGACGTCCTCGCCGTCTATACCGACTTTTCCGTCGGGGGTTTGCGCGGACTTGCGATGCGCGATTTGTACTTCCCCGCGCCCATCATTTCGCTGTGCCTTGTCGGCGCGCTCGCGCTTTCGGGCAAGCTGCACCTGTTCTGTCTTGGTGACACGCTTGCCGCCTCGCTCGGCGTACGCGTAAAGCGCGTGCGCCTCGCGGCACTACTGCTGGCAGCGGCATCCGCAGCGGCAGCAGTCAGCTTTGCGGGCCTGCTTGGCTTCGTCGGGCTGATCGTCCCACATATCGCGCGCCGCCTTGCGCGCGAGAACACGCGCACGCAGCTCTGGCTCGCACCTGTGGGAGGCGGCATTCTCCTGCTGCTCGCCGACCTCGCGGGACGCGTGCTGTTTGCCCCCACTGAGATCCCCGTGGGCATCTTCACGGCGCTGCTTGGTGTGCCCTTCTTTCTCACTCTCTTGTTCGGGAGAAAACGCCATGCTTGAACTGAAAAACCTTTCCATTCAATATCGCGGCACGCCGCTCCTCTCGGGTGTAAGCTTCACGCTTACCGAGGGCATCACCGTCCTGCTCGGGCGCAACGGCGCGGGCAAAACGTCGCTCTTGCACGCCGCGCTCGGCGAGGTGCCCTACACGGGTGAAATTCTGCTGAACGGCAAAAATATCACACAGATCCCCGCCCGCAAGCGCGCCGGGGCGCTGTCGCTTCTTCCTCAACGCCTGCCCACCCCCGCCCTTACCGTCACCGAGGTCGTCGCTCTCGGTTTTTCGCCGTTTTGCACCCACCTTGGCGAAAAAGAGCGGGAAACGGTGCGAGAAATTCTTGAAATCCTGCAGATTTCGCACTTGGAAACTCGCCCCGTTTCCACGCTCTCGGGCGGCGAGCGCCAGCGCGTATTTCTTGGCGTGATGCTGGCACAGGACGCGCCCGTGTGGCTTCTGGACGAGCCCGCCACCTATCTGGACGCGCCACACCACGCGCTTTTGTGCGAGGTGCTGCAAAAGGAGCGCACCAAGGGCAAGCACATTCTGCTTGTGATGCACGATCTCACCCG
>JAZRFG010000147.1:0-10651 GCA_045661265.1 Eubacteriales bacterium | reverse complement strand
GGCGTAGGAAAGCTCGACCAGCTTGTGAACGGCGTCGTTATTGCCGGCAGAGATGGGAGCCAGCACAAATGCCCAGACGCCCGACTCGTGCTCGGCGCGATCCTCCTGGTAATCGGGAATGTACTCATCCTTGTTCATTTCCTCATAGGATGCGGCCTGCCATTCCTCCCACTTGTTGTAGACCATGGTGCTGACGACCGCATCGCCATTGTCGCTATCCTGCGTGAAGAAGCCAACGATCTTGACGTTCTCAAGGTCGGACATCTTTTCGCTATCGTCCATGGACACACCGTGCTTGATCTCGTTGAGCTGATAGATGTATCCGTCAAAAATGGCTGCCAAGTCATCCTGAGAAATGCCACACAGTCTCACGTAAGCGGCAAGAGCGCTTTCGTAGAGCCACGCACGGGTGGTGTCGAAGCGCTGAGCGCTCCAACGGATCTCCCAGGTATTGTCACTCACGATACGGCTAAGGCGCTCTGCATCGCTTTGCATATCGACCCACTCCTGGTTCGATATGTTGTGGTTCTTCAAATAACTCTTCACAAAGGCATCTTCATAGCTATCTCCTCTGTGATAGTTATTCTCGATCACAAAGTTTGCGATGTGCATTCTGCCCACAACGACCAGGGCCTCATCATAGTTGATCGAGGAGTTGGTCAACCGCTCGCCCAGATATCTGGCACCCTCGGCAGTCATATTGGCGGGACGCTGAATGCCGTAAACGGCAAGGAGCGCGTTCTGCACAGCCGTGTCGGCATAGAACTCGTCCTCGGTGCCGTCATACGCCTCTTTGGCGCTCCAGATGCGGTTGGTCGTATTCGTGTCATAGAGCGTGTCGTCGATCTTGGCGTTCGCAAGCATCGCGGCATCAAATGCGGTATAATCAATGTTATAATCCTTGTTTTGCAGGATCTGCGTCAGCATACCAGTGGAAAGCAGAATATCGGTCTCGGCAAGCTCGGTCTTGCTCTCTTTTATCCACAGAACGCTGTCCAGGCGATCCAGCACGTCACCCTTGGAAACTCTGTCAACGCTAGCGATACGCTCGGGATCGTTGATGCCCTCGGCGGGCTTGTAAACGTAGAAGCTGAGGTTTCCGTTGTTACCGCCCATGTGCTGGGAAAGCTCATTGCTTCCGCCACCGAAGTCCATATTTGCCATATAGGAAGTCATTTCCTCAATATCGTCAGCGTGCGCAAAGCCGAGTGCATGGAAGCCGAAATCGCGCTCATACTTGATCTCGTTTTGCAGGAACATATCCAAAAGACCTGCCTCGTTTTGCACGCCGGCGATCTGCTGCTGTTGCTGCTGGGTCTGGTCCACGGGCATCAGAGAGGCATAACGCTCATAGTTGAAGTTGGTATTAACGATACCAACGATCTCGAAGCGGAACGCCGCATCATCGCTCAGGTTGTTCCAACCGATCTGGTTGATGCTGATGGTCTTACCGATCAGATCGTTGTCGCTGCCGTCGCCAAGCATCGTGAGCTGGCTGCCCTCAACGGTGTTACCGTCGGCATCCTTGAAGCCATATTGCTTGAACTGACGATACATAAACTCGGTAAGTGCGATCTCGCCGGTCTTTTCAGGCAGTCGACCCACCACTTCATAATCGGAGGGAATCTGATCACGGCTCATATTCACAAGACCTGCGATCTTGGCAGAATAAACGGTGTTGCTTTCATAGCTGCCCATCAAATGCGTGACGCTGAAGCCGCCCTGCGAGCTGTACTTATCGGCGTAAGAATAGCCGGTAAACACGGGCACGAATTCAAGCCCTGTCTGCGCGTTCAGATACTCGATATCCTTTTGATTGAAGCCCTGTCCGTCGTGAGAGGTGTAGCTATCGCCATCGTCCCAAGTGGTGGTGCGGCGAACGCCCAGCGTCATCGCGGCGCTTCTGATCCGGCTATCAATGATCGAGGAGGTCGCGGCGTCATATTTGTTATAAGCCGCCATCGAGCTGGAAAGGCCGAACATTGCAAACGCGAGGAAGGAAAGAAGGATCGTCATAAACAGGCGGAACTTCTTGTGCTTCAGGCTGGAGGAGCCCATCTTGACCGCGTTCTTCATCGGCAGGCGAGAGCGAATAAACTTGGTTTTTCCCTTCTCATACTGCTTGACCTTGACGTCGCGCTCGGGCACGGTGCCCTCAAACACGGTGGTGGCGCCGTCCTTGGAGATGCCCGCCGCAGAGCGCAGCTCCTCGTTCACGCGGCCGTCGCCGGAAAGCAGCACGTCGCCTTGGTTTTTGGCAAGGTAGGCGTTGATCATCTCCAGATCCTTGGCGGTCAGCTTATAGCCGCTTTCGATGCGAAGAATGTTATCGTTGATACGGTGCACGCCCTCGCTGATCTGCTCTGCCTTATGCTCGTGCTTGGTCACGTCCTCGATGATCTTGCCGTCCGCAAGCTCGACGATACGGTCGGCGTAGCGCTCCGCAAAGTCGCGGTCGTGCGAAACGATCAGCACCAGCTTGGTCTTGGAAAGCTCCTTGAGGGTATCGAAGATCTGCTTACCCGTGTTGCTGTCCAGCGCGCCCGTGGGCTCGTCTGCCATGATGATCTCCGGCTCCTTGACAAGTGCACGCGCGATGGCAACACGCTGCTTCTGACCGCCGGAAAGCTCATTGGGCTTGCGCTTGGCGTAGTTGAGCAGGTCCACCTGCGCAAGAATGCCGTTCACGGCCTTGTCGGTCGCCTTTTTGCCCTGCAGCTCCAGCGCAAGGCCGATATTGGCACCCACGGTGAAATCGTCCAGCACGTTATATTCCTGGAAGATGAAGCCGATGAAGGTGTTACGATAGGCGTCGAAATCAGAGCCGCCGAAGTCCTTGGAGGACTTGCCCTTGATGACGAACTCACCGCTGTCATAGCTGTCAAGGCCACCCATCACGTTCAGCAGCGTGGATTTACCGCTACCCGATTTACCCAGAATGAAGACCATTCCGTTTTCCGGGAATTGGATGCTGACGTTGTCTAACGCCTTGACCTCTTCACCCGTTTTGGAGCGATAGATCTTGGTTATGTTGCGAATTTCCAACATAATGTTGTTCTCCTTTCAAAATCGCTTTTTGATAATCAAACGATTACTTTTTCATTATACACTATCTTTCGTAATATTTCAATAGAAATATTACAAAAAGCCTTGCGCCGATAACGGCACAAGGCTTTTTGCGAAATGATGCTTTTATTCTTTCTGCTCGCCCTCGGCAGGAAGTGCCTGCTCCTCGGTGGCAGGGGGCAATGCCGCGGCGGCAGTTGCGGCGGCAAGTGCCGCGCGCCGCTCTGCCTTTATTTTCTTTTTCGCCTCGCGAGCGGGCGCGCTTGCCTTACGGTTGGTATAGGTGATACAGCCGAATAGCACGGACATCACAGCGGCCGCACCGCCGATCACAAAGATGAAGGTGCGATCCGAGATCAGCGGGTTTGCCATCTGCCACACGCCAACGGCAGCCAGCAGAATGTAGAGCAGCAGCTTCCACAGCGGCATACGCTTAGGGGCAACCTCGCCCACACCGGAAAAATAAGCATGTATGGTTTCCACCACAGCGCGCAGCCAAAGCGCAAGACCCAGCACCGCACAGACCTGCATGCCCGAGATCAGCGGCACGTTGATCCACTCCATACAGATATGTGCAAACGCGGTGAGCAAAAGCACCGCGATCTCGCCCAGCACAAATCCGCGCAGCACGCCGCGATAGCGCACCGTCAGGGGAAAGAGCGTGAAGATCACGTAGATCACAAGCGCGATCGCCACGACCAGATGGATCATGCGGTCGGCAATGCGGAGCCCGCCCACGTCCAGTCCGTCCAGGATCATCAGCGTTGCAAGGATCGCAAGCAGCGCGCAAGCGATCATCGTAAATATCCAGTTTTTCATCAATTTTTGCATCACAACGTCCTCCTTATAACCTGCATTTGCAAAATCAAAATCATTTCACGTCCCTGCGGTAAAGCTGCACGGCGTTTCCTGTCTCGGGCACCGCATAAAGCTTTCTTACAAGGAAAAACACACCGCCGACAGCCAGCAAAAGCGCTACCGCAAGCAAAACAGGGATATATAGCGCCAACACACCGGTGGCAAAGGCGCGCAGGCCTTGTGTTGCCACGCGCTGGATGCGCGCGTCAAACAGCAACAAGAGTGCCGCGGGGATCACCAGCACCACCGCATAGGCGATCACGCCAAAAAGAGCGTCCATCAGCTCGGCAAGGGACACAAAGATCCCCATACAGATCAGCAACAGCAAAAGCGCCCCGAAAAGCTTTGCGAAAAAACCGACCTCTCCTGTCGCAAACATGGCGGGCAAAAGCCCCGCGGCAAGGTGCAGATAGTCCGCAAAGCCCGCCTGCTCGCCCAGCGCGGAAAGCTCAAGGAAAAATTCCTCCATCACGCCCCCGAAAAACACAAGAAAGATGGCAAGCACAGCAAAAAGCCCCAGCATCACAGGTGCGAGCGCGTACACGAGATTGCCGAACTTCGCCAGCGGATTGCGCGGATCATAGGAGCGCTCGGTGAAGCCGAGCTCCCCATCCGTTGCGTGAATATCCAGAAAGCGAACGTCCTCAACGCGCTGGAAAAACAGCACCGCTGCCAGCACGTGCGCGGCCTCGCGCACAGGGGTGGAGAGCGCAAAGCAACCAAGCAAGAACGGGCGACCCGATCGCGTACCCACCAGCCATATAAAGACCTGTCTTGCAAAAAAGACCACAAGACCCAGCGCCACGAACGGCCCCACGCTGAAAAACAGCATTTGCAAGTACAGCGACACAAATCCTTCCATTTTGCGCTCCTTTCGCTTAAATTACATAAAGTATATCATATTTTACCACCTATGTCAATCGCGCGCCTTGACAAATTCGCGCGCGCGTGCTATAATATCCGCATAACTCCGCCAGACGGCCGCGCGCTATCATGCCGAAAGGTAATAGCGTGAGGAAAGTCCGGGCTTCACAGGGCAGGATAGCTGATAACGTCAGCCGCAGGTGACTGCCGGGAAAGTGCAACAGAAATAAACCGCCCCGCAAAGGGGTAAGGATGGAAAGGCGAGGTAAGAGCTCACCCACTCCTACGGTAACGTAGGTTTGCTGTAAACCCTATCCGAAGCAACACCGCATGGGGGACGTTGGCCCGACACATTCCCCCGGGTGGCACGGGAGAGATCCCGAAGCGACGTGGTGACACGGCGCGAAGATTGATGGTCGTCTTAGACAGAACCCGGCTTATCGGCGGAGTTATACAATCTTCTGACACACAGATGCACTTTTATGCAAAAAAGCGATTTACCCCACAAACGGGTGGGGTAAATCGCTTTTTGTTTAGTTCTCAAGCATCTCGGCAAGCGCCCCGATGCACTGCTGTTGCAGTTCTGCTGTAAACAGCGACGTATTGATCTCATAGCCACCCTCGGCAAACGCCTTGGCGGTGGGCAAATACCCCTCATAGCCGTTGGCACAGCAAGTGCAGATCACGGTCTTATCCCCCGCAATCTCGCGCGCGGCGGTACCGTAATTGGTGAAGGGCTCGCCGCCAAAGCCGACGAAGCACACGTCGCCAAGGCGAAGCAGCGTCACCGGCACGGCACGATAGATCGGCGCCGTAAGCAGGCGCTGAACGCGCATCGCGTAGGAAATATCCGTCACGTGCTCGGTGGGGCAATGCAAGCCCGCCTTGTAATCGGCGATGAAGCGCTCTGCCTCGTCGAAATACTCGATGCCGCTCGTGTTCGTGCGGTTATAGATCAGACGCACGCCACCGAAGACGTCCTCGCCCGTATGCTCGGTGAGCTCGCCCGTAAGCAATTGCTTCACGGTATCCGCGATCACGCGACCCATATGCGCCGCGTGTGTGATGCCCTTGCCACCCACAATGCGATCTTTTGGTTCCTTGAAGAAATTCAGATGGTTGCTATCTCCCTGACAGCCGACCGTGCTGATGCAAAGGGTGTCGGGGTGATCCTCTTCCACAAAGCGGCGCACAAAGCCGGGCCAGTCGGCGCAGAAGTGCTCGCCGCCCACCACGTCCGGGTGGGTGGAGAAATTCACCAGCACAACGTCACGCGCGCCCTCTCGCACAAAGCGCAAAAGGCGAACGGCATTATCGGAGGGCTCGGCGTGTCGCACGGGCGTGCCGTGCTTTCTCGTGTCGGGGTTGGTGCGCACCACGCCGTCCGCCATCACGTAGCGACGGGTGAAGGCAAGCGGCTCGAGCGCCTGTTTCTCGGCGCCAAACACTCGCGCAGGCGCCATATCGTCCACCGCCATTTTCGCCACGTCGCAGAACTTGCGGTACAAAAGATTCAAATAGTCCTCGTCGCGCACGATGGCAAAATCCTCGGCATCGCCGATCTCATCTCCCACGTAAATGGTGGTGTGCTGATGCAGCGAAGTGATCAAAATACGGTCGGCGGGAACGCCAGTTGCCTCGGCGATGCGCGCGCGCACCGGCGTGATGCGCGCCATCGTCATTCCCGTGAAATCCGCCGTGATCAGGATCGCGGTATCCGTTTCGTTGCCAAACGCGATGGCGTTGAGCTCGATGGGATCAAGCACGCCCTTGCTGACGCGCTCTTCGTAATAGCCGCAAACCAAAGTTCCAAGAGGGGGCGTCACGTCCACCCTCGCAAATCCAATTTTAATCATAACATCACCTCAAAAGCTTTTCAGCATCTCAAGCGAGGCGCCCATGACGTCCCGCTCCAGCGTGTCGGTAAAGTGCGAGGACTGAACCTCGTAGCCACCCTGCTCGAACGCCTGCTTGCTGGGCAGATACCCCTCGCCGCCGTTGGCACAGGTCGCGGTAATCACAAACTTGCCGGGCAGCGCCTCACGTGCGATATAGCCGTATTCGGTAAAGGGCTCGCCGCCAAGACCGAAGAAGACCACGTCGCCCATGCCAAGCACGGTGATCGGGATCTTGTGGTATACGGGCTGAGCGGGGATCGTGGCGATACGGGTGGCCTCGGCAATATCAAAGCCGGACGCGCTCTTCGTCACGCTGTAATCCCCCGTATTGTATCTGTCAACGAACGCCTTGCACTCCTCGTAATGCTCCTCGCCGCGGGTGCTGCACTTATTGAACACACAGCGCATCTCGGCGTGAAGCTGATAGCCCTCGTGTGCGACGGTCTTATCCCACATCAGATTGACGGTATCCGCGACCACGCGGCCCATATACTCGGCGTGGAGATACTCCTCGCCGTTCGGGAAACGCTTGGGCTTCTCCACCATGAAGTTGATGTGGTTGGTGTCGCCCTGGAAGCCGTTCATGAAGATGCAGTGCACGCCGTGCTCCGCCTCAACGAAGCGGCGCACAAATCCCGGCCAGTCAGCAGAGATCTTGGTGCCACCGATGACGTCGGGGTGAGTGGCGAAATTCACAAGCGCAATATCCTTGGCGCCCTCGCGAGTAAAGCGAATGAGGCGCACGTCATTGTCTGCTCTTGCCGCAGATCCCTCTAGATCGTCGGGCGTAGAATCCCAAGGATTGGTGTGCAGCGTGCCGTCCTTGAAGAAATAACGGCGCACGAAGGAAATGTCCTTGGTCGCATGCTGCACAGCCGTCGAGAAGGTCGCGTCGGCAAGGTCGCTGATCGCCATCTGCGCCACGTCGCAGAACTTGCAGTAAAGCACGTTCAGATAGGACTGATCCGTTACCACAGAGCTCCCCTTACCCGCTCTGCCGCCGATGCGCATCGAGGTATGCTGGTGCATCGAGTTGATCAGCACGTGGTCGGCGGGAATACCCGTGCGCTCGCTGATCATCTCACGCAGCATATCGCACACGTCCATACGCACCATCAGCACGTCAGCAGTGATGATCACCACGGTCTTTTCGCCATCATTCAGCGCCAGGGCGTTCAGAGAGATGGGATCAAGCACGCCGTCAGCATTTCGCATTTCATAATAGCCCGCCAAGGGGGTGCCAAAGGGGGGCGTCATATCTACTCTTGCAAATCCTGCTTTTAACATATTTGTCCTCCTATGTTAAAGATGATATCTTTAAAGGCATTATATCGCGTTTTGCAAAACGTGTCAATAGAAAAACAAAAAACACCCGAAAATTCGGGTGTTTTTTGCGCTTAGGAATAATCGTCCTCAAAATCGCTCTCGGCATCCATCGCACCTATGTGCGCCAGATACCCTTGCGCGGCGGGCAGAAGCTTGCGGGGCTTGTTGCCCTCGGCAGGGCTGACGAGCCCCAGCTCCTCCATACGGTCAATGATCTTGGCGGCACGGCCGTAGCCCACGCCAAGGCGACGCTGCAAAAGAGAGGTTGCCACCTTTTGCGTCTGCACGGCAAGCTCCACGGCCTCGATGAACTTGGGATCCTCTCCACCCTCGTCCTCATCGCCGTAGTCAAAATCGTCACCCTTGCGCTCCTGCTTGGCGCTCTTGGCCATCTCAACCTCGATCTGGTCCATAAACGCCTTGTTATAACGCACGGGGTCATTGTTCTTGCGCACAAAGGAAATCACGCGCTCCAACTCACCGTCCGACACAAACGCGCCCTGGATACGGACGGGGTTCTTGTCGCTGGAGGTGGTCGCCACGTAAAGCATATCGCCGCGTCCCGTCAGCGCCTCGGCACCATTGACGTCCAGGATCGTACGCGAGTCGACCTGCTGCTTGACCATAAAGGCGATACGAGAGGGAATGTTGCCCTTCAGCTTACCCGTGATAACGTCCACAGAGGGACGCTGGGTACCGATGATCAGGTGAATGCCCGCAGCACGCGCCTTCTGCGCGATGCGGACGGTAAAGTTTTCGGGGTCGTTGTTGTTACAGCTCATCTTCAGATCGTTGAACTCGTCGATTACAATCACGATATAGGGCAGATGCTCGCGGTCAGGGTCGTTCTTCACGGCCTCGTTGTATGCGTCGATGTTACGCACGCCCACGTCCTTGATCAGCGAGAAGCGGCGCTCCATCTCCTGCACGGCACACGCCAGCGCTCCGGCGGCGCGCTGCATATCCGTCACGATCGGCATATACAGATGCGGCACGTCCTCATAGGGCGCGAACTCGATCTGCTTGGGATCGATCAGAATGAGTCGCAGATCGCGGGGCGAGGTCTTATAGATCAAGCTCAGCAGCATCGTATTGATGCACACAGACTTACCCGAGCCGGTGGTGCCCGCCACCAAGAGGTGGGGCATCTTGGCAAGGTTACACATTCGCACGCTACCACCCACGTCAAGTCCCAGGGGAACGTCCAGCGGGTCGGTGGAGTTGCGGAAGGCATCCGACTCCAGCATCGTGCGCATAAACACGGTTTCCCTCACCTTGTTGGGCACCTCGATACCGATCGCGGGCTTGCCGGGGATCGGGGCCTCGATGCGCACGCTGGAGGCAAGATTCAGGGCAATATCCTCGGTACGGTTGGTCACAGAGCGCACGCTGGTACCCGCAACGGGGCGCATCTCATAGCGCGTCACGGACGGGCCGTGCGAGTAGTTGATCTCGTCCTGGATCTTGATATTGAAGCTGGCCATCGTCTGGCGCAGAATGTCCTTGGTCTCCTCGATTTCCTCATAGAAATCGCGGGTACGGACGTTCTTATCCTCGTTAAGCAAGTGGATCGGCGGGCGCACGTATTCACGCATCACAGGCTCCGGCTCGACAGGCTCCTCGCGCACAGGAGCCGTATGCACGGCCACGCGCGCAGCTGTGGCGGGCGCGGGTGCAGCGGGCGCCGCAGGGGTATCAAAGCGCGCAAAATGCGGCTCTACACGCTCGGTGTGGGACACCACGGGGGCGGGTTCGTCCTCTGGCTCATCGTCCTTTGCAAACAGCGGGGCAAAATACGCCTTGGGGGAGCTTTCAATGCTCTCCTCACGCGCGGGGGCAAAGGTGAAGTCCTCCTCGGGCTCGTCCTCGAATTCCTCTTCGGGCTCCTGCTCAAATGCTTCCTCTTGAAGCGGCTCAAAGGTTTCCTCCTCGGGCTCACTTTCTTCAAAGGTAGCAAACGGCGCGACCGTATCGCCATCGAAGTGCTCGATCACAGGGGCTTCTCGTTTGTTTTCCCAATCAACGGTCGGCTTTTGTGCGGGTGCGGGCTCTTCCTGCGCGGGTGCGAAGGCGAGGAAGGCGTCCGACGGATCTTGGGCGGGCACTTCCCTTTCAGGCGCGGAGGCGGTACTCACACGCTGCTCGGGGCGGAACACGCCAAGTAGCTCGTCCTCCCCCTCTTCCTGTGCATTCTCTGCTATGGGTGCAAAGGGTTCGACCGGGGTGCTTGCGGCGCACGCAAGGGCTGCATCTTGGACGGGTGCGGCGCTTGCCGTAGGCTGCACGCGCTTCGGAAAGGGCTGCACAGGCAGAGCAAAGGGCGCGTATACCTGCCCCTCGTAGGCGGGCTGCACCTTGGGCTCGGTCTGCTGTGCGGCGCTGCTTGCGGCGGGAGCAAACTGCTGTGCGGCGGGCGCGGGCTCGCTTGCGGGCGGCGCGCTCTCGCGCTCCATCGCGTCACGCAGCACCTGCTCGGGCGCGGGGGGCGCAGTGTAGGTGGGGACACTCGGCTCGGGCGCAGGTGCGCTCGGCTGGGAGTTTTGTGCCGACTGCGGGCGGATCGGAACGATGGGCTCGTCCTCCTCCTCGATAAACTGATAGGTGGATTCACTCTGCGAAAGGGGACGCGGCTCGCGCCA
>JAZRFG010000146.1:0-5381 GCA_045661265.1 Eubacteriales bacterium | reverse complement strand
CAGCATGGAAAGATAGTAGGAGATCACACGCGTCACCATCATCGCGATCAGTGTGAATTCCGCGCTAAAGGCGAGGGCGTAGATGTTGATGTAAAGGAACTCGAACGCGCCCGAGCCGCCGGGCAAGGGGATCGAGTTGTAGCCGATCATTGCAAAGGTTTGCATGGCGAACATTTCCAGCATCGAGCAGTCCGCCGCCGAAGCACACACAAACGCGGAAACAAGGATCAGCGCGGCGCGCTGCGCCACGTTGCACCCAAGCACTTGCCAGAAAAGTCCCCGCTGGTTTTTAAAGCACTCAAAGCAGCCGCGGTATTTTTCCACCATACCCGCCACCTTGTCGCGCCATTTTTGCTCCTTTTTGATGATGCGCATCTTTACAAGAAGCGTGACGAACAGGTTGCCGAGTTTCAGCACCGCGCCCGGGTGGCGAATGCAGGCGATAAAGAGCACGAGCAGCGAGAGCTGCGCAACAAAGCCCGCGATCACGAAGAGCTTGACCCAAAGGGAAAAGCCGAGAAACATCGGGAAATTGAAGATCAGAACGACAGCGCCGAGCAAAAGCAGTGCCGCCGTGTAGCCGATGAGGTTAAAGACCAGTGCGAAGCACGCCGTGCCCCCGGGGATCCCATCGCGGATCATATAAAAGGCAGAAGCGGGCTGGCCGCCGGTGGCGGAGGGTGTGATGCCCGAATAATAGACGTCGGAGGTGGAATAGACCAGCGACGAGCGCCATTTGGGTCTGTGTCCGAAGCGGCGCAGAATGACGTGGAGCGCCAGTGCCTCGAAGATGGCGTAAAGCAGCATACAGCCGATGGCGGCGGCGATCAGCCAGCCGTTACAGCCCGCGAAAAAGGCGCGAAGCGAGTCCATATTCAGCTCGTCGCTGCTCAGGTACAGCATCAGGAAAGTTAGCCCCGCCAGTACCAGCACGAACGCGATATTGAAAAGCTGTTTTTTATGTGATTTTTTCATAAAGGATCGTTGAACTCCTTTTGAAGAATATGAGAGCAATTGTTGAACGTTTTAACTACTTTATTATATCAAACAAAATATATTTTGTCAAGGCGTGTTTAAAAAGCGAGAAATCCGGCAAGCGGAATTGACTTTGAGGGCAAGATATGGTAAAATTAACACGTATGAAAAAAGGGGGTGAGAAATATGGTCGTGATCATCGCGGAAAAGCCGAGCTTGGCGCGCAATATCGCCGCGGGCATCGGTCAGATGCAGCGCCGCGACGGATATCTGGAGGGGTGCGGCTATTTTATCACCTGGGCGTTCGGCCATTTGTTCTCGCTCGCCGACATTGAGGCGTACTCACCCGCGCCGCCTGCGGCAAACGGGCACTGGTGTATGGACAACCTGCCCTGTATCCCTACGGATTTTCGCTTTGAGCTGCGCCGCGCAAACGACAAAAAAAGCGTGGATGCAGGCGTGAAAAAGCAGTTCGAGGTCATCAAGTATCTTTGCAACCGCCCCGACGTGGACACCATCGTAAACGCGGGGGACGCGGATCGCGAGGGGGAGATCATCG
Organism: Eubacteriales bacterium; assembly: GCA_045661265.1. Lineage (GTDB taxonomy): Bacteria > Bacillota > Clostridia > Oscillospirales > CAG-272 > Firm-07. Next base: position 3,847 of record JAZRFG010000146.1, on the reverse strand, counting down.
TGCGGCTTTGTATTCGTCACGCGCTCACCTCGCAAAAGGCGCTGAAGAGATTGTGGCTGCCCGACCAGACCCCCGAGACCGTGGCGGCGGCGCTTGCGGATATGAAGGACGAAAGCGAGTATGAAAACCTCGCGGGTGAGGGCTTTGCGCGCACCTATATCGACTGGTTATATGGCGTAAACTTGACCCGTTATGCCACTTTGAAGTGCGGGACGCTGCTTCGCGTGGGGCGCGTGATCATCCCGATCGTGCGCGCGATCTATGACCGCGATATGGCGATCCGCCATTTCGTACCAGGCAAATACTGGGCGATCGTGAGCCATGCTCAAACCAACGGAGAGCGGGTGGAGCTGACCTCCAAGCAGAAATTTGATCAAAAGGAACGCGACAAGGCAGATGCGCTTTGCGCTGCCTACAACGCGGCGGGAGCGACTGTCACGCACGTCAAGCGCAAAAAGGATAACCTTGCCCCCGGCAAGCTGTTTTCTCTTTCCAAGCTGCAAAACCTGCTTGGTAAAAAGCATAAGATGTCGATGAGCGAGAGCCTGGAGATCATTCAAGGACTTTACGAAAAAGGGTATTTGACCTATCCGCGTACCAACTCCGAGTATCTGGCAAGCGCGGAAAAGGATAAGATGCGCAAGATCCTCTCGCAGATCCAGAAGATCGGCTACCCCGTCAAATTCAAGGATAGCCCCAAGATCTTTGACGATAGCAAGATCGAGTCGCACTCCGCCCTCACCCCCACCTATAAGATTCCGGGCAAGGGCGATCTTTCCGAAAAGGAAAATTTGGTCTATGCCAGCGTTTTCCGCCGTTTCGTGGCGGTCTTTTGCGCCGAGCCCTGCGAGGCCGAGCGCACCGAGATTACCATTAAGGTCGGCGATCTTGAGGAGTTCACCCTAAAGGGGCTTGTCATCGTCGAGCGCGGCTGGATGAAATATGACGACGCCACGCAAAAGGACAAGGTGCTGCCTAAGCTGGAAAAGGGGGAGAGCGTGCAGATCGCCTTCGCACCCGTGGAAAAGGAAACGACCCCCCCGAAGCACTATACCATCGAAACGCTAAACAATTACCTCAAAAATCCTTTTCGCGAGGAAAAAGCGGCAGCCGCCGAGCAGGAGGCGCGCGCCGAGGACGAGGATACGGACGATACCGAGGAGTATCGCGCGGTGCTGGAGGGCCTGGAGCTTGGCACCGAGGCGACGCGCACGGGCATCATCGACAACGCCCGCAAGAGCCAATATATCGCACTCAACAAGGACGTTTACACCATTCTGCCGGGCGGCGAGTATCTGATCGAGGCGCTCGATCGACTGGATATCCGTATGGATAAGCACCGCACCAGCGAAATGGGCCGCGCCCTTAAGCGCGTGTTCCGTGGGCAGATGAGCGTGCAGGAAAGCGTGGCGTTGGCCGCCGCCGAGGTGCGCGCCGTGTTTGAAAACCGCGAGGTAAGCATCGAGGAGGATAAGGACATCGGCCTTTTCGGTGACGTGGTGGGCAAATGCCCGCTTTGCGGCAAGGAGGTCGTGCGTGGCAAATTCAGCTACGGCTGCAAGGGCTTCCGTGAGGGGTGTAAATTCCGCTTGAATCTCTTTATCTGTGCGCGTGCCATCTCCGCCGCCAATGCAAAGTTGCTTTTGGAAACGGGGCGCACCGCCAAGATCAAGAATTTTATCTCCAAAAAATCGGGCAAGCCCTTTGACGCCTATTTGCGTCTTGAGAGCGACGGCAACGCCGTGTTCGATTTTTCACCGTAACTCACAGAAAGGGTAAATAATGAAAAGAATACTTTGTGTTTTCCTGATGATTTGTTTGCTTGTCGGCGTATTCGCGGCGTGTAATGACGAGAAGGCACCGAATACGGATGACAAGGGCTCCCACGACGTCCCGCCCCCCGGCGACGATAAGCAGGAAGAGGAAGAAGAGGATATGACGCCGTCGGGCGAGGGTGTGGTCTACGATCTTTCTGACGACGGTACTTATGCCGTGGTAAAGAAATACAGCGGCGAGGGCGGATACATTGAGATCGCGGACACGTACGAGGGTCTTCCCGTTAAGGAAATTTGCTTTGAGGCGTTCAAATATCAGGATGTTACCAAGGTTTTCATTCCCAAAAGCGTGACGTGTATATCGGGGTGCGCGTTCTGGTATTGCAGTGACCTGAAAAGCGTCATATTTGAAGAGGGCTTTTCCGCTGAAATCGATAGTGATGTGTTTTACGGCTGTAACAAGCTGGCGAAGACCGAGTATGACGGATGCGCCTATCTCGGTTGTGGTGAAAACCCGTATTTCTTGCTGTACGAATGTAAATCCACGGGGGGCGAGATGTATGAAATCCACGCCGAAACCAGGATCATTGCAGGAAACGCGTTTTCAAGGTGCGACGATCTGGCTGCGCTGACCATCCCGGCAAGCGTTGAAGTCATTTCCAACGGCGCTTTTAACGGTTGCGAGGCGCTCGCCTCGGTATCGTTTGAAGCAAACAGCCAGTTAAAGGTCTTGGGCGACTATGCGTTTTCGGATTGCGCTTTGCTGGAATCTATCCTTTTGCCTGAGGGGCTGCTCAGCATCGGCGAGTGGACCTTTAGCGCTACGGCGCTTTCCTCTTTGACGATCCCCGCCAGCGTGACATGCGTGAAAAGCAGCGCGGTTTCTGATTGCAGTAATCTGCAAAGCATCACGGTAGCACAGGGAAATACAACCTATCACAGTGCGGGAAACTGCTTGATCGAAACGAAAAGAGGCATTTTGGTGGCGGGCTGTAAGACGAGCGTGATCCCCGACGACGGAAGTGTGACGAAAATTGCAGGTGAGGCGTTTTACCGTTGTACCGAGCTGTCGGCGATTACGATCCCCGACAGTGTGACACAGATCGAGGCGTATGCATTTGATCATTGTACTTCCTTGACGTCGGTTATCTTTGCCGTAACGCAGGGATGGGAAGCCGGATATGCTTCCAGTTTTTTCACAGCACTTGATGCTACGGCACTTGGCGATGCACAAACGGCGGCAGCGTATTTGACGGATGAGCACTATAGCCGCGTACCATGGATACGCACATAAGTAATTCCAAAGCATAAAAAACTCGCCGACGAGGATCCCTCTTGTCGGCGTTTTGCTCTGCTGCATAAAATGTTGTTGAAAAAGAGTGCTTTTTGTGGTATAATGGTCACAGATCCGTGTAGGAAAAGGGGATTGAGAGAATGAAGCGCTTGAAAAAGATTTTTGGTAATATATTGGTGCTTGCCATGGTTGCCGTGTGCGTGCTTTCCTGCACGTCAGAGGAGGAATCGAATTATGAGTTTCCGACGGAGGGCTTTTTTATGAAGGCACAGATCATCGCCATCAATGATCGTATTGAGGTGGAGGTCATCGAATCGGAATATACCACCGGGATCATTTGGGTGAATACGAACAAGGAAACTCCCATATTGGACGAGGAGGGCAAAGGGATCGAGATTTCCGAACTTGCCGTGGGGGACGTGATCGAGATCGCATACAGCGGTCAGATCCTGATGAGCTATCCCGGGCAGATCGTGGGACTTGCCATTCGAAAAGTGAAATAAAAAAGAGGCTTTCGCTTGAAAGCCTCTTTTTTATCGTTTTGCTCTATTAGCCGAGCTTTCTCATCTCTGCGATGACTGCTGCGGGATCGGGCGCGCCGAACACGGCGGTGCCTGCCACCACAACGTTGATGCCATGCGCAAGCACGTCCGCGAGATTGCCAAGACCGATGCCGCCGTCTGCCTGCACGTCGGTGGCGGTAAGGCCCTTCGCATCAAGCATATTGCGCACCTTCTGCGCTTTTTCCAGCTGTGCGGGGATCAGCTTCTGACCGCCA
>JAZRFG010000145.1:0-10835 GCA_045661265.1 Eubacteriales bacterium | reverse complement strand
TAGCTCTCGTCCACCGCAAAGGTGTCCACGCGCTGACGTCCCGCGGGCATCTCGTCGATGCGGGAAAGGGAAAGATCACCGTAAAGCGCAAGCGCAAGCGAGCGCGGAATGGGCGTGGCGCTCATCACGAGCACGTGCGCGGACTTGTTTTTTTCGGAAAGCACGGCGCGCTGATGGACACCGAAGCGGTGCTGCTCGTCCGTGACGATCAGACCCGGTGCGGCAAAGTTTACTCCCTCGGAAAGCAGCGCCTGCGTGCCGATCACCACGGGCAATCTTGCGGTGGGATCCTCGCAGCACAGATCTTCTTTGATTTTGCGCTTTTTTGCTGCCGTTGTGGCGCCGATCAGCAGCTCGGCGCGAATGCCAAGGGATTTGAAAATGGGGGAAAGATCCTCAAAATGCTGTCTTGCCAGAATCTCGGTGGGGGCCATCAGCGCGGCCTGTCTGCCGCTTTGTACGGCGAAAAGCATCGCGGCGGCCGCACACACGGTCTTGCCACAGCCCACATCACCCACCACGATGCGGCTCATCGGCGTGTCGGACATCATATCCGCGCGGATCTCGGCGATAGCGCGTTCCTGCGCGCCCGTGAGCTTGTAGGGGAGCTTGGCGGTAAGCGGGGCGAGGTCGGCGGCACTGCAGCGCGGCGCCCCCCCTCCCGCCTTGCCCTTTTCGCGCGTGAGCGAAAGTCCCAGTGCAAAGGCGAAGAACTCGTCAAAGATGAGGCGCTTTTTCGCGGCGGCAAGCGAGATATAGTCCTGCGGATTGTGAATATTCCGCAGGGCAAAGCCAAGTGTGGCAAGGCGTCGCTCGCGGCGGATCTCGTCGGGCAGGGGGTCCGTCATGGTGGCGGCGCCGGCCAGCACCTCCTCGATATTTTGTCCGACCAGCTTTTGTGTGAGTCCCTCGGAAAGTCCGTAGACAGGTAAAAGGTCGGGCAGGGGCTTGTCCTCCAGCCACTCCTCGCTCTCGGGGGAGAGCATCTTATAGCTTTTTTTGTTCTTGCCTGTTTTTTGCACCTTGCCCCAGAAGCGGAAGGTGGAGCCAAGCAAGAAGCGGTGCTTGAGATAGTCCTGATTGAAGAAGGTGATCTCGCACGTGCCGCTTTCGTCATAGGCGCGGAATTTGAGCAGGGACATACGGCCGCGGATACGCGCGCTGCGCGGCTCGGTGCCCACGGTGAGAACAAGCGCGCAGCGCGCGTCCTCGGGGGCATCTGACAGCAGGCACACGTCCCCGCGGTTTTCGTAGCTGCGCGGGAAATGGTAAAGCAGCTGCTCGGTGGTGCGGATGCCAAGCTTTTCGTAGGCGGCGGCCTTTGCGGGGCCCACACCCTTCAGATTTTTGACGCTGTTAAGCGGTGCCTTCATACCGCACCTCCTTTCGTGATTTTTTTGGGGAAAGCGTTTGCCCTCGCGCTTGCGCGCGGCATATTATTCCAATACAATTATAACAATCCATACAAGCAGTGTCAAGCAAAAAGAGTCGAAGATGAAAAAAATGCCACTGTCTATTGACAGGAAAGTGGTTTTGCGGTATAATAGTATCTGTTGAATTATGTGTGTGCGCGAAAGCGTGCATGCACACGAGGAGGTAACCCAAATGAAAAGAGTTTTTGCCCTGATGCTTGCCCTTTTGATGCTGCTTTGCTTTGTGGCATGTGCAGATGACGGTGCAGACGAGGACGAGGAAGGCCAGTTCGATATGGCCGTTTCGAGCGACGACCTTGCTTGGCGTCCCGCGGAAAACCCCAATAACGATGCGATTTATTACGAGTACATCAACGTTGACGAGATCCAGATCATCGGCTTTGCCGGCTCCACCGCGCCTCACGCCGTGACGGTTCCCGCTGAGATCGAGGAGCGCAAGGTAACCTCTATTGCCGCTGACGCGTTCAAAAGCAAGACGAACATCAGTGCGATTGAACTGCCCGACACCGTGACTTTCATCGGTGATATGGCATTCTACGGCTGCACCGAGCTCAAGAGCGTGCGCATTCCCGCGGCTCTTGTCGAGCTGGGCAATGCCGCCTTTGCGGATTGCATTCTTCTCGGCTCCGTTGCACTGCCTGAAACGCTTGAAACGCTGGGCTTTGCCGCTTTCTATAACTGCAAGAGCTTGACCTCGGCCGTGCTTCCCGCAAGCATCACCGAGCTTCCCACTCAGACCTTTATGAACTGCCAGCGTCTGAAAACCGTGTCCTGGAGTGCTGCCGGCACTGTGATCGGCGATTGTGCCTTCATGGGCTGTGCGCTTCTGGATACCGTTAACATTCCCGCCACGCTGCAGTCGGTTGGCGAATACGCCTTCTCCGGTTGTGCTGCACTGCCCGCAGTTTCCCTGCCTGCCGCTGTGAAGACGATCGGCATGTGCGCATTCAACGCTTGCACCGCCCTTAACTCGGCGACCTTTGCCGCCACCGACGGCTGGATCGTTTCTCAGGATCTTCACAAGGTCGTTGACGCGTGGGACGAGGTGAACGTTTCCGTCGCCACCGATGCCGCCAAGTACCTCAAGGGAACCTACAACGCTTACTACTGGCAGCGCGTCCAGGAAGCGCAGTGAAAATAAAAAAACGAGCATCGCACAAGCGATGCTCGTTTTTTTATCGCAGGAGTGTGCCGAAAAAAGGGGTTTGTGTCAGTGTTTGCATGCCGCACAGCACCAGCGCCGCGTCCGCTCTTTGCGCAAGTGGAGCAAGTGTGCCCTCGAAGTAGCGTGGATCCACGGCAAGGATGCGATAGTGTCGCGCGAGAAAGGGGAGTAGGGAATTGGCGAAGCTGTCCTTGATCACAAGCAAAACGGGGCGCTCGTCTTCATTGCCGCGGTCGATCTCTAAAAGGCCGCAGTTGCCCCCGAGAAACAGGGAATACTGATCGGTGCCAAGCAACTTTTCCTCATCGTAAAGTCCTTGAAAGGGGGCCGGCTCTGTGTCGCGCATCACGCGATAGTCACAATCCCCCTCATAGTGCCAGATCGATACCGTGTCAGAGAAAATTTGCGGAACCCCCGCCGCTGCCGCGCTGCTGCCACAGAAGCTTTCCGACACCGTTTTTTTGCAAAACGAGCTCTCGGGGTAAGGGGAATAGCCAAGACTGTGCGAAAGGCGCGTGTAGGCAAAATACGCGCCCTCGCTTGTCCAGTGGTGGTCGGTGCGGTACCATTGCGCATCGTCTGTGGCGTCCAAAAAGGTGACGGCGTCCGCGGGCAGCTGCTCCCACACGACCCTTTCCCGCGCCGTATCGTACAGCATGGGCAGCACCTCGCGCCGCACGTCGATGCGGCGCGGTGCTATGGCGACGCTCAGCGATGTTTCCCCCAGTATCCGCCGCAGGCGTGGAAGTGCGGCAAGGTTTTGGCCATAGATACGCTCGTTTACCGCAAGGCGGCGGCAAAGCGAGCCGTCGCGGCAAAGCATCACGCCGTGGCACTCGCCGCGCAAAAGCAGCAGTTCACTTGTTGCATAGGCGGCGCGACAAGCACCGCGAAAGGGGAAGCGCTCCTCGGCGTAACGGTCTGCGGCGGCGGTGTAGGCGCCGCTTGCCAGATCCCGCGCGGAAAACGCGGGGAAAGCGGCCAGATACCGGTTTTCCGCAAGAGAGAGCCGCGGCGAGGGGAAAAAGGATAGCCCGAGAGAGCCGATCAGCAAGATCCCCGTTGTCGCGATTAGTAAAATTTTGTCACCAAGTGCATGTTTTTTCATACCGTTACCTCTCTTTTTAGTTAGAATTTGCGCGAGGACGAGAAATATGAAAAAGAAAAAATGGTAGATCCGGATTTGTGGAATCGCTTTACAAAAATGTCGAAATATGCTACAATATGCCTATCTAAGTCATACGAAACTATGAGGAACAGACGAGTGAAGCGGCTCTTTTATATTATCTTTTCATTATTTATATGTTTGATCCTGCTTGCGGCCTGTCGGCAGGAAGAAAATACTCACATCCATTTTTTCGAGGAGTGGTCGCTCCTGCAACCCGCCACCTGCTCGGCAAGCGGCAAGGAACAAAGCGCTTGCGCGTGCGGTGTGAGTGAGATCAGGGCGATCCCCGCCACAGGCGACCATGCCTTTGGCGCTTGGCAAATCACCGCTCCTGCCGCCTGTACCGCAAACGGTGAGAAAACGCGCGCTTGCGCGTGCGGTGCCGCCGAAGCGAGAGCGATCCCCGCCACCGGCGATCACGCCTTTGGCGCTTGGCAAATTGTTGCCCTCGCCACCTGCACCGCAAACGGCGAGGAAGCGCGCACTTGCGCGTGCGGTGCCGCCGAAGCGAGAGCGATCCCCGCCACGGGCGACCACGCCTTTGGCGCTTGGCAAATTGTTGCCCTCGCCACCTGCACCGCAAACGGAGGGGAAGCGCGCACTTGCGCGTGCGGCGCATCTGAAACGCGCACTCTTTCTGCCACAGGCCAGCACGAGTATGATTCAGAGAACACGTGCGCGCGCTGTGGAGATTATAAGGACAAGGGCGTGGTGTTCACCGTGCGGGAGGACAGCTGCATCGTGAGCGGATATACGGGGAACGCCGCCGAGGTGATCCTGCCCTCGCACTATCAGGGCAAGCCGGTTGTCGCCATCGGTGCGCAGGCGTTCCAGCTTTGCACGGATCTTGTTTGTGTCACCGTGCCGTACACGGTGGAGGAGATCGGCGATTATGCCTTTTCCGGCGAGCGAGGTGGCTGGGGGAAGCAAAGTCCTGCGATGTCGCTTTCCTGCGTCCATTTTGCCCCCGACAGCCGTCTGGAGCGCATCGGTAACGGCGTGTTTTGGTCTTGCACGGCGCTGGAAAGCATTTGCATTCCCGCATCGGTCAAAAGCATCGGCTGTGAGGTGTTTTACGGCTGTGATGCGCTTGCCCTTGTGTACTTCGAGCAGACAAGTGGCTGGGCGCGTGCGCACGTGTATTCGCCGGGTACCGTGTTGCCGGTGGAACCCGGCGTTCTCGGCGACCCCGCCGTGGCGGCAGATCTGTTGAAAGGATCCTGGTACTGGGCGCGAGCGGTGTGACCTGACCATATATATTATTTAGGAAGAGAGCCGGGGCGATCCCGACTCTCTTTTTTTGCTGAAACGGGGAAAAACGGCGAAAAAAGCACGTCGAAATAGCGACGCGATACGCGAGGAACCGAGAAAGAAAAAAATTCACAAAAAAATTTGAAAACTTTACAGCAACGTATTGACAATTGGACAAAAATCGTGTATAATTGAACAAAACAATAAGAAAAGGAGAAACAATTATGAAGAAAATTCTTTTTGTTCTTTGTCTTTTGTTCATAATCACCGGCGTTCTGGTGGCATGTGACGATCACGCGCACACCTTTGCCGAGGATTGGACATCTGACGCAACCAACCACTGGCATGCAGCCAGCTGTGAGCACACCGATGAGAAATCCGACGTTGCTGCACACGACTGGAATGCAGGTGCTGTGACCACCGCTCCCACGGAAACGGCTGCGGGTGTTAAGACCTACACCTGTACCGTGTGTGCTGCAACCAAGACCGAGAGCGTTCCTGCTCTGGGCCATACGCATGCATACACCGACGCGGTGACTGCACCCACCTGTACGGCTGCGGGCTACACCACGCACACTTGTGCATGTGGCCATAGCTACACCGACACCCCTGTGGCGGCGCTTGGTCACGACTATGATGCAGTGGTAACCAACCCCACCTGTACGGCTGCGGGTTATACCACCAAGACCTGTGAGGTTTGTAACGATGTTACGACCGAAGTAGGCGCTGCTGCAACCGGTCACAGCTATGGCGCGTGGACGTCCGATGACGAGGGACATCACTCCCGCGTTTGTTCCAACGACGCAACGCACGTTGAAACTGCTGACTGTGATTACGTTGAGAGCGTAACGACCGCTCCCACCTGTGAGGCCGACGGCGTCGCTACCTACACTTGCTCGGCTTGTGCAGACAGCTACACTGACGAGATCGATGCACTTGGCCACGCCTATGGCGCTTGGACGACCGAGAATGGCGTTCATACCCGCGTTTGTGCCAACGACGCGACCCACGTCGAGACCGGCAATTGCGATTACGATGAAGACGTAGTGCCTCCCACCTGTGAGGACGACGGCTACACCGTTTACACCTGTACTGTTTGTAATGACTCCTACGAAGACGTAGATGAGGGTACCGCAACCGATCACGACTGGGGTGAATGGACGTCCGATGACGAGGGACATCACTCTCGCGTTTGTGCAAACGACGCGACCCACGTCCAGACCGAGGACTGCGCTTGCACGTCCGAGGAGTTCGACCCCGACTGTACCGAAGCCGGTAAGGTTGTTTACACCTGCCCTGTTTGTGACTATACCTACGAAGAAGCTGGCGAGCCCGCAACCGGCCACACCCCTGTGGATCCCGAGGGCGTTGTAACCGACCCCGATTGTGATGATGCTGGCTACACCACCTATCACTGTGTGACCTGTGATGAGGACTACACCGTCGAAGGCGAGCCCGCACTTGGCCACACCGACGCGGATAAGGACGCCGTATGTGACGTTCCCACGTGTCAGGCGCCCATCGTGCTTCCGTTGAGGGGTGCAGCTACGCTTGATCCCGCTGTACACGTTACTTCGATCGCTTACGGTGCGAACACTTACTATTACGCGGACTTCAACACCGCTCTTGAGGACGCCGTGGCCTACGGTCTGCCTGAGATCATCGTGCTGAAGGACGCCACCGCTTCTCAGATTGGCGATGGTAGCACACAGTGGATCGAAGGCGGTGCTGACCTTACCATCAAGGGCGCAGAAAAGACCGTGAAGTTGACTGTGAACTTCAAGGGCTTGCAGCTGTTTGACGCTAAGCTTACGATCAAGGATCTGACGCTGGCACTTCCTGTTGGTGGCAACGGCGATGCTATCGTAGTTTACCGCACCGCAGATCTCACGTTTGATAACGTGGATATCGTGGATTTCGTGAATTTCGCGATCGAGGCCTCTTTCGCGGGCACTGACTCTACGACGCCTACCATCACGTTCAATAACTGCACGCTTACTCACAATTCTCCCTCCTCTACCGCTTACCTGGTATACGTTGGTACATACAACACTACGTTCGTCGTCACCAACACCACGACGAATGCAGCATTCACTAAGTCCGCTGCGGGTGGTGTGGCCAACATGATCGTTACTAATGTTACGTTGACGGACGGCGCGGAATACGCAATTGCTAACGGCGGTACCATCAACCTTACTCGCTGCTTTGCCGATGACGCGGCAGCGCATGCAGCCGGCTACGACTACCGCGTAGGTGACGTCGAGGGTGGTGCTCTCGAAGTAGTTTACTTTGAATCTCTTGAAGATGCATTCCGTGCTGCTGCAAGCGGCGTAAAGGTTTGGAATATCTCCGGCGACGAGCCCGTAGAGGAAGTAAAGCCCTGCGAGCACGTTGAGGAAGAGCTCGAGGCTGTAGAGCCCACCTGCACTGAGCCCGGTCTGACTGCCGGCACCAAGTGCGAACTGTGCGGCGACACCCTTGTGCCGCAGGAGCCTGTTCCCGCAACCGGCCACACCGACGCGGATAAGGACGCCGTATGTGACGTTCCCACTTGCCAGGCAACCATCACGCTTCCTCTGACCGGTGTTACCGAGCAGGCGGCTGAACACGTTGCTTCGATCACCTACGGTACGAACACCTACTATTACGAGACCTTTGACGCTGCTGCTGTAGACGCACTGGCCAACGGTCTGCCTGAGGTCATTGTGCTGAAGAACGCCAGCGCTGCTCAGAATGATGCAGCAAAGTGGATTGCCCGCGGCGCTGACCTTACCATCAAGGGCGCAAACAAGGCTGTGAAGCTGACTGTGAGCCAGTTTGGTCTCAAGGTGTTTGACGCTAAACTTACGATCAAGGATCTGACGCTGGCGCTTCCTTATGAAGACTCCATGGTATACTATCTCACCGCAGAGCTCGTATTCGACAACGTGGATATCGTGGAATTCGGCAACTGCGCGATTGAGGGCTCCTACGATGGCAATAACACTACGACGGGTACTATCACGTTTACCAACTGCACGTTTACTCACAAATCTCCCTCCTCTGCCGCTTACCTCGTATACGTTGGTACATACAACACTACGTTCGTCGTCACCAACACCACGACGAATGCAGCAATCACTAAGCCCGCTGCAACCGGTACGGTGAATATGACCGTTAACAACGTGACTCTCACCAACGGCGCTGAGTACGTATTGTCCAACGGCTCTCCCAACATTTTCATTGAGGATATCACGCCCGAGCCCGAGCCTGAGCCCGAGCCTGAGCCCGAGCCCGAGCCTGAGCCCGAGCCCGAGCCCGAGCCCGATGCCTGCGAGCACGTCGAGGAAGCAGTTGACGCTGTGGATCCCACCTGCACTGAGCCCGGTCTGACCGCCGGCACCAAGTGCGCACTGTGCGGCGTGACCCTTGAGGCGCAGGAGCCTGTTGACGCGCTTGGCCACAAGGACGAGGACACGGATCACGTCTGTGACGAATGTGACACGTTCTTGCTTCCCTTGACTGGTGCAACCACCCAGACGGGTGACCACGGTGCTTCCATTACCTGCGGCACTCGCACTTTCTACTACACCTCTCTCACCGATGCTGTGAACGAAGCGCTTGCCAACGGTCTTTCCGAGGTTGTGCTTCTCAAAGACTTTGCTGCTGCTGCAAAGGATGCGATTTTCGTTAGCCAAGGCAAAACTCTTACCATCAAGGGTGTAGAAGGCGATACCAAGGTTACGCTGAACGTGACTGCGACCCTCGGCATTGAGGTCGCTCCCGATGCCGAGCTTGTGCTTGAAAATCTGAAGTTTTCTATGGCTAACCTGGACCCCGCGATCAAATATCATACGGGTGCGAACGGCACGTTTAAGAACGTGGATGTGGTGTATATGAATAATGCTGCTATCAGCGGCTCCACGAATGCCAGCCATAAGTTCACGTTCGTCGACTCTACGATCGATTACAACAACGGCGCACCTGATGCGGCCAAGTATCTGATTTATTTCACCGGTTCTGGTACCCTTGATATCGAGGCTGACGGCCTTGTAACTGAGGTCAGCATTGCCAAGTTCGTCGGCGAGGGTGGTAAGGTCAACCTTAACCTTACCAACGTTACCAAGTCCGGCACGACGATGACCGACTTCTACATTAACTCTCCCACTGTAGGTGAGATCGTCTATGGCGACGACGCTACCGCAAAGCTGTTCGGCTACACTCACCGTGTAGGTGACGTTGAGGGCGGCGAGATCAATGCAGTTTACTTCAAGGATATCGATTCCGCAAAGGCAGCTGCTGACGGCGCAAAGGTATACGACATCACGGGCGATGCACCTGTTCAGGTCTTCCCTGAGCCCGAGCCCGAGGCCCCCGCGAATGGCGGTAATGTGACTTTGTCTGTTGGCGCAGAGGTCACAGTTGACCTTGCAAGCGAGAAGGCACTGCTTACCGTTACGAATACCTCCACCGTTGAGGTGAAGATTCAGCTGGTTGTTGAGGACGAGGTGATCGCTGAGAGCGATTATCTGGCAGCTGACGGATCTCTTTCCGAGCTGGCTCTGGTTGCTGACGCTGAGATCTCTGCCGGCGAATACGAAGGCGCAAAGATCGTTGCAGTAACTGCCGGCGAAGTTGTAGCAGTGGAGTACACTGTTACGGTTACCGTACAGTAACAACTGAATTTCCCGCAAGGGAATAAAAAACAGCCGCACCGAGTTTTCGGTGCGGCTGTTTTCAAGCTTTGAAAAAGCGTGTGTTACGGCGTTGCTCCTTGCAAACAAACTCGACGAACGCTATGTTCGCCTTCGTCCGTTTGCTCCGGTGCGCCTTGTCCCACGCGTTTTTTCTTTGCTTGTGCGCTTTTGAAAAAAAGGAGAACCCCTTTTGAATGGGGTTCTCCTTTTTTAGGTGATTGCGATCAGTCCAAAGCGTCCTTGATGGAGAATTCCATGCGGTTCTTCTTCTGATCGATGCCCATATACTTGACCTTGACAACGTCGCCCATCTTGAGCACGTCCTCAACCTTGTCGATACGGGTCTTGGCGATCTTAGAGATGTGCACCATGCACTCCTTGCCGGGCAGGTATTCGACGAAGCAGCCGAATTCCTTGATGCCGGTGACCTTGCCCTCGAATACGGCGCCCACCTCGGGGTCGTAAGCGATAGCGGCGATGGCCTTGCGCGCGATGTCTGCGCTCTCGCCGTTGATGGCAGCGATGCGGATCGTGCCGTCGTCGTCGATGTCGATCTTGGCGCCGGACTCAGCGGTGATCTTCTGGATCACGGAGCCGCCCTTACCGATGACCTCGCGGATCTTGTCGGGATGGATGGAGAACTTGATCATCTTGGGAGCGTAGGGGCTCACGTCGGCACGAGGCTCGGCGATGGCCTTCAGCATGATCTCGTTCAGGATGCCCAGACGAGCGTTGCGGGTCTTCTCGAAAGCCTCTTCGATGATCTGATAGGTCAGACCGTCGTTCTTGATGTCAACCTGGATGGCGGTGATACCCTTCTTGGTGCCGCCCACCTTGAAGTCCATGTCACCGAAGAAGTCCTCGATGCCCTGGATATCGGTGAAGGTGATGTGGCGATCGCCCTCGGTCACCAGACCGCAGGAGATACCGGCAACGGGAGCCTTGATGGGCACACCGGCGTCCATCAGAGCCAGGGTGCTGCCGCAGATAGAACCCTGAGAGGTGGAACCGTTGGAGGACAGAACCTCGGAAACGGTACGGATGGCATAGGGGAACTCCTCGACGGAGGGCAGGACGGGCACCAGAGCCTTTTCAGCCAGAGCGCCGTGGCCAATCTCACGACGGCCGGGGCTGCGGGAGGG
>JAZRFG010000144.1:0-3327 GCA_045661265.1 Eubacteriales bacterium | reverse complement strand
GAGGCACCGATCATAGCGGTGATCTCGGGAGAGCAGTCGGGGTCAACGGACATCACCGTCAGGGTGAGTGCCACGTCGTTGCGAAGGTCCTTGGGGAACAGGGGGCGGACGGGACGGTCGATCACACGGGAGGTGAGAACGGCCTTCTCAGAGGGCTTGCCCTCTCTCTTGAGGTAGCCGCCGGGGATCTTGCCTGCCGCGTACATTCTCTCGTCGAAGTCGACGGAAAGGGGCAGGAAGTCGATGCCGTCGCGAGGACGGACAGAGGCGGTGGCGCAGCAAAGGATCGCGGTTTCGCCGTAGCGAACCAGGCACGAGCCGTTTGCAAGGCCTGCGAGCTTACCGGTCTCGACCACCAGGGGGCGGCCGGCGAGCGTGTAACGGAACACCTTGTAGTTCTTGAACTCCATGGGGGTGCTGATAGCGTTAGACATGGTTTTTTCTCCTTAATTTTTATTTTCACCCATATCGCTTTAACAATTAAGTACGCGTCCCTCACTTGACGGGCGCATATTTAACTGCTAAATCGTATGGGTAAATGACCTAATAATGGAATAGGAGTGCAGAGCAGGGTAAAAAACACTGCTCTGCACTCCCGCACGCAATTACTTGCGCAGGTTCAGCTTCTCAACGATGGCGCGGTAGCGCTCAATGTCGATCTTCTGCAGGTAGCCCAGAAGGTTTCTTCTGTGGCCGACCATCTTCAGCATGCCGCGGCGGCTGTGGTGGTCCTTGTGGTTCGCCTTGAGGTGCTCGGTAAGAGCGTTGATGCGATGGGTAAGGATCGCGATCTGAACCTCGGGAGAGCCGGTGTCACCCTCGTGCATAGCGTAGGCAGCGATAATGGCTTGCTTTTCGTCCTTCAGCATTATTTTATTCACCTTTCTATAATCTATGGCGCACCCCAGCGGTGGGTTAGGTGATGGCTGCTTTGCAGCGGTATCCCACGACCGAGAAGGCGTCACGCAGGTGTTATTATACCATATTGCGGCGCGTTTGTAAAGAGGGTTTTCGAAATTTTTTTTATAATATATAATGTACAGTACATAAGTCAAGCCCCCGCGGCGCACCTCGGGGGCGTCATTTTTTCCTTTGAAAAATCCCGAGTGTGCCCGAGAAAATGAGAAACCAGGCGAACAGCTGTCGCAGTAGTGTCTGCGGCAAATAGAGCGCCAGCGCCGTGCCGAGATATGCGCCGAGAAGGCCTGTGGGGATCAGAAAGGCGAGCAGGAGCCACAGGGGCGGCGTGCGGAACAGATGCACGCACAGCGCCGCGCCGGACGAAAAAAGAAAGAACAGGAGATTCATTCCCTGTGCCTCCAGCTGAGGGACGCCCTGCACCAGGGTAAGGAAGATCACCATCAGCCCCGCGCTTCCCACGCCCATGCCGGAAAGAAGCGCCACCGCAAAGGTGGCAAGTGCTGTGGCCCACATCTTAAAACAGCATCAAAATGCCGGAAAGTGCCACCACGGTAGCAAAAATGCGGTTCACCACTCTCACAGGGAGTCGCCCGAGCAGCCACGCGCCGACACCGCCGCCCAAAAGGGCGGGTAAGAGCAGCGCAGCAAGCCGTGCTGTTGGAATGGGGGCCTTGCTTGCGTAGCGATAGACGGAATACAGAGAGAGTGGGAGCATAACGGCGAGCGCCGTGGTGAAAAATCTCCTACCGTTTGCCACCTTTTTGCCCCAAAGCGCGTTAAGACCCATCACCAGAGGAATGCCGCCACCGGCCCCCAGAAGCCCGTTGAGAAAGCCCGCAACAAGCCCCAAAAGTGAAGCCGGCAGCACCTTTTTGATCAGATCCGACATTTTGCCTCCTTTTTCCCGCTTTGGGGCGAAAAGTTTTTTGAAAATATTAAAATATGTTCTTGTATTACCAAAAATTTAATGTTATACTATAAAATAGTATAAAGCAGGAATAGCTCCGCCCTTTTAGTGTGTCTGCACGTAATTTTTGCTATGTGCCCGCACGGGTGGAAGTTTTCGGAAAGGAAACAACGATGCGAAAGGACAAGGAAAAGCGCGTTCCCGCGCGCGTTACGCGCCGCAGCGGCACACGTATGGACCGCGATCCCGACCTCTTGGAAAAGAATGAGCGTTACACCGCGCGCGACGGACAGCGTGTGAAGCGTGCGGATTACGAGGAGCGCTACGCGCGCGACGACCGCGACTACCGCCGCGACGAGCGCGACTATCGACGCGATGACCGCGACTATCGCCGTGATGAGCGCGATGATCGCCGCGATGACCGCGACTATCGCCGTGACGAGCGCGACTATCGCCGTGACGAGCGCGACTACCGCCGTGACGAGCGCGACTACCGCCGTGACGAGCGCGATGATCGCCGTGACGAGCGCGACTACCGCCGTGATGACCGCGACTACCGCCGTGACGAGCGTGATGATCGCCGTGACAAACGTGCGCCCCGTCGCTTCGACGAACGGGATACCGCCCCGCAAAGACAGGGAACAAGACCCGCCGCAAAGCCCGCACAACAGGGCGGAAATCCCAACCGCACTGTGCACCAGCTGGTGCCCTACGTGCTTTTCTGCATTTCGATCTTTGCCGCTGTCAGCTTTTTCCTGCGTGATATTGCGGGCCTGGACGGTGAGACCGGCGCGTTCGGTAGCTTTCTTGCCGACTTCCTTTGTGGTCTGTTCGGCGTGGTGGCGTACGCGTTGCCCGTGTTTATGTTCGTGCTGGCGCTGCGCTGGCGCAGCTTTGTAAAAAAAGAATTACTGCTTCCCAAGATCCTGCTTTCCACCTCGTTTTTGTTGCTGCTTTCCGGCATCATTCATGTGTTCCGCGAGACCGGATCTACGCGCGGTGTAGTGGATACCGCGCCCGGTGTGCTTTACGGCAACGGCGTGGCGCGCGTGGGTGGCGGCTTCTTTGGCGGATTTGTCGGAGAATATCTTGGCTATATCTTCCGTTTGCCCGGCACTATCATTCTGGCGATCCCGCTGCTTGCCGTTATCGCCATCTATCTCGTCGGCATGACCCCCGCGGGGCTTTGGCAGCGCGTTGCCTATAAGCTTGAGAGCATGCGCGAAAAGCAGGCGGCACGTCAAGCCGAGCGCTATGACGGCAAGGAGGAGTCCGCGCGCAAGCTTGCCAAAGAGCGCAAGGCGCCCGCCGTCACTCCCGCCAAGGAAAAGAAGCAGCTTTCGCTGGCCGTGACCGAGTGGCGCGAGCCGCGTCCCCTTTCGCAGAGTGAATCCACCTATCAGTTTATCGAGGAGGAGGACGAGCCCATCGTTCCGATCCGCCCGCAGTCGGCACAAAACTCCCAGCCGAGCGCACCTGCGCCCGAGCCGAGTGTCCCC
>JAZRFG010000143.1:0-13925 GCA_045661265.1 Eubacteriales bacterium | reverse complement strand
GCCACGGCCGCCGTGTGCGCGTGTGAGGCGATCGAGGCGCTGGCAAGCGTTAAGGCAGAGATCAAATGGCTCAACGACATCTACGTCGGCGGCAAAAAGGTGGCGGGGATCCTGGCGGAATGCATTTCGCTTGCGGACGGCCCCGCCGTGATCCTTGGCGTCGGCATCAACCTCTTGCCCCCCAAGGGCGGCTTCCCGCCCGAGATCGTTTCCCGCGCGGGCGCGGTGCTGGAAAAAAGCAAGATGCGCTTTTTGCGCGAGCGCGCCGTAGTCGGATTTTTCGCGCGTTTGGAAAAATATCTGCGCGGCACGGCGGGGGTGTACGCCGCCTATCGCGCGCGACTTTTCACGCTGGGCAAGCGCGTGTTTTTTGAGGGGGAGGTTGCCACCGTGCGCGATCTTTTGCCGGATTTCCGCCTGGAGCTGGAAATGGCAGACGGCAGTGTGCGCCGCCTTTGCAGCGGCGAGATATCTCTTGCCGAGGAGTGCGCGTTGCTCTGAACCGGCGACAAATTGACATTGAAAGAAAAATATGCTATAATGAAGTGTATAGATAATAGATTTATGACAAAGGAGTTGACCGAATATGAGTAAAATGATCACACATCTGGCGGCGGCAGAGCCCTCCGTTTGGATGGTGGCGGGGCTTGGCATTGCCGTGGTCTTCGTGGGGCTTGTTGCCATCGTGGGACTGGTCTTGGCGATGAATAAGCTGTGCTGTCGCTTCCTTTCCAAAAAGGCAGCACCCGCACCCACGCAAGCGGCACCCGCGCCCGCTGTGAGCGCGGCGATCGAAAACCGCGCGGAGCTGGTGGCCGCCGTGTGCGCCGCCGTGGCCGAGGAGGAGGGCGTGGATATTTCCGCCCTGCGCGTTGTTTCCTTTAAGAAAATCTGAGCATAGGAGAATAAAGACATGAAAGCATACAAGGTAACCGTGAACGGTAACGTATACGAGATCACGCTTGAGGTGATTGACAAAGCACAGATCAAGGCCCCCGCAGCCCCCGTGGCAGCGGCTCCCGCCGCACCCGCTGCCGCCGGCGCACAAAGCATCACCGCGCCGATGCCCGGCACGATCCTGAAGGTGAACGTGGCAGCAGGCGCCGCCGTGAAAAAGGGCGACGTGCTGATGATTCTGGAGGCCATGAAGATGGAAAACGAGATCATGGCGCCGGCCGACGGCACCGTGGCAAGCGTGAACGTGGCACAGGGTGCCGCCGTGGAGGCAGGTACTGTGCTTTGCACGATGGCATAACGTGAGGTCATAGGTATGATTGACGCAATTCTGAACTTTTTGCAGCAGACGGGCTTCTATCAGTTTTTCACGATCGACAACGGTTGGAAAAATCTTGTTATGATCGCCATTGCCTGTGTGCTTTGCTATCTGGCGATCGTGAAAAAGTTTGAGCCGCTGCTCCTTTTGCCGATCGCGGTCGGTATGTTGCTGACCAATCTCCCGGGGCTTGGCATCTTCCACGAGGCATATTTCGCGGGCGGCCACGTCCACTGGGCAGAGCTTGCCGCAGACCCGGGCCTGATTGACATTCTCTATCTTGGCGTGAAGCTTGGTATCTACCCCTGCCTGATCTTCATTGGCGTGGGTGCAATGACTGACTTCGGTCCCCTGCTTGCCAACCCCAAGAGCTTGATCCTCGGCGCAGCCGCACAGATCGGCATCTTCGCCACAGTGCTTGGCGTGATGGGCGTGAGCGGCATCGCGGGCGCTGCCGGCTGGGAGGGACTGATGTTCAACCTGCGTGAGGCGGCCTCGATCGGCATCATCGGCGGCGCGGACGGCCCCACTGCCATTTACACGACGGCGCTGCTGGCGCCCTCGCTGCTCGGCCCCATTGCCGTGGCGGCGTATTCCTACATGGCGCTTGTTCCCGTGATCCAGCCGCCCATTATGCGCGCACTGACCACCAAGAAGGAGCGCGCGATCCGTATGGACGCGCTGCGCCCCGTTTCCAAGACGCAAAAGATCCTTTTCCCCATCGTCATCACCATTTTCGTTTCCCTGATCGTGCCCAGCGCGGGCGTGCTGGTTGGGTGCCTGATGTTCGGTAACCTGCTCAAGGAGTGCGGCGTTTGCGAGCGTCTTTCCAAGACCGTGCAAAACGAGCTGATGAACATCGTGACGGTGTTCCTTGGCATTTCTGTGGGTGCGACCGCAACGGCGGCGACCTTCCTTAGCCCCCGCACGCTGATCATCATCGTGATGGGCGTGGTGGCATTCGGCGTGGCGACCGCCTCCGGCGTGCTGATTGCCAAGCTGATGAACGTTTTCCTGCCCGAGGGCAAGAAGATCAACCCCCTCATCGGCTCTGCCGGCGTCTCTGCCGTGCCGATGGCGGCGCGCGTCTCCCAGAAGGTGGGACAGGAGGAAAACCCCGACAACTTCCTTCTGATGCACGCGATGGGCCCGAACGTGGCCGGCGTGATCGGCTCCGCGATTGCTGCGGGCTTTTTGATCGCGCTGCTCGGTTGAGTTGAATTTTAGGAGTAACCTATGAAAAAAGTCTATATTACCGATACCATTCTGCGCGACGCGCACCAGTCGCAGGCCGCTACCAGAATGCGTCTTACCGATATGCTTCCCGCCCTTGCGGCGCTGGACGAGGTGGGCTACTGGTCGCTGGAATGCTGGGGTGGCGCCACGTTTGACGCGTGTATGCGTTTTCTTGGGGAGGACCCCTGGGAGAGATTGCGCACGCTGAAAAAGGCGATGCCCAACACCCGTTTGCAGATGCTTTTGCGCGGACAAAATCTGCTTGGCTATAAGCATTATGCCGATGACGTGGTGGATCTTTTCGTCAAAAAGAGCATCGAGAACGGCATCAGCGTCGTTCGTATCTTCGATGCGCTCAACGACGTGCGAAATATGGAGGCCGCCATGCGCGCCACCAAGAAGTACGGGGGACATTGCGAGGCGGCGATCAGCTATACCGTGAGCCCCGTGCACAACGAGGAATATTTCGTGAAGCTGGCAAAGGAGCTGGAAAACCGCGGTGCGGACACCATCTGCATCAAGGATATGGCAAATCTTTTGCTCCCTTACGATGCCTATTCGCTGGTGACGGCGCTGAAAAAGGAGATCTCCGTGCCGATCCATCTGCACACCCACAACACCACGGGTACGGGCGATATGACCTATCTGATGGCGATTCAAGCGGGCGTGGACATCGTGGACACGGCGCTTTCGCCGATGGCCAACGGCACCGCACAGCCCGCGACCGAGGCGCTTGTCGCCACGCTCCGCGGCACCGAGTACGACACGGGTCTTGACCTTTCCAAGCTTTCCGAGGTCGCGGTGCATTTCCGCGCCGTTGCCGAAAAGCTCAAGAGCGAGGGCGCGCTTGACCCCAAGGTGCTCAACGTCGATCCCAACACGCTCTTGTATCAGGTGCCGGGCGGTATGCTCTCCAACCTGATCTCTCAGCTCAAGCAGGCCAAGGCCGAGGATAAGTATTATGAGGTGCTTTCCGAGGTGCCGCGCGTGCGCGAGGATTTCGGTTACCCGCCCCTGGTCACCCCCACCAGCCAGATCGTGGGCAGCCAGGCTGTGCTCAACGTCCTTGCGGGCGAGCGTTATAAGATGGTCACCAAGGAAAGCAAGGGCCTTTTGCGCGGTGAATACGGCCTTGTGCCCGGCGTGGTCAACGAGGACGTGCGCAAAAAGGCGATCGGCGACGCCGAGGTCATTACCTGCCGTCCCGCCGACCTTTTGGAGCCCGAGCTTGAAAAATACCGTGCCGAGTACGGCGAGCTTGCCAAGTCCGACGAGGACATTTTGAGCTGCGCGCTGTTCCCGCAGGTCGCGCCCAAGTTCCTGGCGGAGCGCGACAAGCCCACCCCCGCCGAGCCCGCCGTGCGCGAGCTTTTCGTGGAAGACACGGGGCTTTGAAGATCAGATCAGTTACAATTCCCCTTGCGCGGCGATCGCCGCGCAAGGGGATTTTTTTGCCCTCGCTCGTGCGTAGCCGTAAAATACGTCGCGGATGGCGGGCGGCCGGTGACCGCCCCTACAATATGAGAGAACGGCCAATTCGTTTAAGCTCGACCCGCTAACAACGTAGGGGAGACCATTGTTCGCCCGCGGGCGCGCATTGCGCGCCCCTACAATGTGAGCGAGCAGCCATTTTATTCATTCAACCCGCCAACAATGTAGGGGAGACCATTGTTCGCCCGCGGTAGGGCGGGGGCTTGCTCCCGCCGTTTTGTGCGTCGCGGATGGCGCTTTTCGTCACGGATCGACGGACTTCGCGTTTTTTCTTGAAAAGTGCGCGCAAATATGTTATACTACAAATGAATAAAGCGGGAGGGAACTGACATATGATTAATAAGTACAAGAATATCTCTATCATTTACGGCGCCAGCGGCAAGGCGTGTGCGCTCAAGATGGACAGCGAATTGCGCCGTTTGCATCTGGACGAGTTCTATCCCATCAAGTCTTTTATCCTTGCCAACGAGATCTTAAGCTCTTCCTCGATCCTCGATACCATCAAGCAGATCATCGCCTCCTCCTGCGCGTGCATCGTCATTCTTACCTTTGACGACGTAGAGGGCTCGCGCGTGCGCCAGAACGTGCTGGTCGAGATCGGTATGGCAATGATGCTGATCGATCAGAAGAATTGCTTCTTCATCAGCGAAAAGCAGACTCTGCCCGACGACTTCCCCTCGGATCTGCAAAACGTCATCAACCCCAACTTTTTCGACAAGAACGATCTTGACGGCGTGGCGAAAAAGACCTGCGCCGAGCTGGTGCGCCACCTGGGGCTGAAGCATTACCGCGATATCCTCAAGGACCCCAACTATATCTATGATTACAAAAAGGTGCTGGACGACATTCCCACCAACGTGTTCGAGGAGCAGGCCGACCTGCAGCTGGATCACATTCTGGACGAATGGGAGCGCAACGTGGCGTCCTTTGAGTTTTTGCCCGAGCGCATCATGTATCTGGCGGAGCGACTGAAGTTTTTCCCCGTGTTCAACTCCAACGATCGCTTTTTCCGCTTTCTTTCCGGCGTGCAGGAGTTGATCAAGCCCACGGAAAAGGACTTTGAGCTTTACGGCCACGCCTATATGATCCAGTCCTGCAACTTCATCAACGATATTCTGGATTACACTAAGACCAAGCTTGACAAAACGGTGCTGATGCACCTCTCCAACCCCGCACAGTATCGCACCGAGAACCGCAGCCACCAGTTTGAGTTCAAGGAGATCGCCGACGGCCTGCGCGACTTTGTCGAGGCGTTTGAGGACGGCACATACGAGTATAACTGGCTCATCAAGGTGCTGGCGTACGAGTATACTGCGCTTGCGCACATGAAATACATCGCCTGTGTGGATAAGTATGACGAAAGCATTCTGAAAATGATGGATTTCGTCATCGACTGCTATGAAAAGGCGGCCTCGGTCGGCAAGCGCAACGACCCCTACTCCAAGATCTTGTGGCAGGGCTATACGCAGTACAATCTCACCCGAGCCTACGAAAATCTTTATAAGGTAACGCGCGAGAGCGCGTATCTTGATAAGATGCAGGAATATTCTCAGGCGTCGATCGTCACCCGCCGCAAGTGGTTCACGGATAACCCCTACAAGGGCGTGTTCTCCAACGCGCTCTCCTTTGAATATTTCCTTGTTTATAAATACGAATACGAGCTGCGACACAAGTACGCCGCCTATTCGCCCGATACCCCCGACGAGATCTTGCAGGGGCTGGATAAGCTCAAGTCCGAGCTGAACAGCTATTGCGCGACCACGGGCCTTGGGCGTCTTTACGATATGCGCGACGGGATCGAGTCGCTGATACAAAACGTGGAGGAAAAGAATGCACAAGCTGTTAGTGTTTGATCTGGACGGCACGCTGGCGCCGCTTGGCAAGGGCGCCTCGGCACCCACCAAGCAGGCGCTTGGCGCGCTGGAGCGCGCGGGCTACCGCATCTGCGTTTGCTCGGGCAAGCCGCTGTACTATCTGTGCGGATTTGTGCGCCAGCTTGACCTTGCGGATCCCGTGCTTGTAGGCGAGAACGGCGGCGCGCTGCAGTTTGGCGTTGCGCTGCCCCCTGCGCGCGCTTGGAAGCACACTGTCAGCCCCCGCGCCGCGGCACAGCTTGCCGCGATGCGCGCGCGCATTGACGAGGTGTGCGAGGGGCGCGTGTGGTATCAGCCCAACGAGGTGGGGCTTACGGCCTTCCCGCGCGCCGAGGCGGATTTTTCACGGATCGAGGCACTGCTCGGCGAGCACGCGGTGACAGACGAGCTGGAGGTCTTTCACCACGTGGACAGCTTTGATTTTACGCCCCGGGGCGTCAACAAGTTTAGCGGTCTTGGCGAGCTTGCAAGGGAGCTTGCTCTTACGCGCGCGGATTGCATCGCCGTGGGGGACGGGGAAAACGACCTGCCCATGTTCGAGTTCTGCGACCTCTCGCTTGGCGTCGGCGAGCGCGTGCGCGAGCACGTGACGCACGCCTTTGACAGCATCGACGCGGCATTGCAATTTTTGCTTGAAAGCAAGCCGTAACACCGCGACAAAAAGAAAAAAGCACCCAAACGGGTGCTTTTTTCTTATTTTTTCACGATGCAATAGCCGTTTTCTGTGAGCAGCCAGTAGGCATCGTCCAGCAGCTGATAATCATAGCGGATCACGTCGGTGTCCTCCTCGGTTCTGCCACCCGTTGCCAGCATGCGGCGGAACTCCACAAGCCCCTCGAACGTGGTGAGGTTGCCGTGTCGGCGCAGGACGTAGTCCTTGCCGTTTTTCGGCAGGGTCAGGATCTCTTTCTTGCTGGCGGGCACGAAGCCCTTGCTGATGATATAGGAGTTCCAGCGGTAATGCTCCTGGATCGCCAGATGCCCGCGCTTGGAGGCGCGGAAATCCAGACCGTAGGAAAAGATCTCCTTTTGTCTTTGCACGGGCGCGCCGCTTACGGCGTCTTGCACCTCATAGCGCAATGTGAGCCCCGAGGGGCGGGGGAGATCGCCTGCCGCGTATACGTCAAGGTATTCTTCTTTGCTAAGCCCCTTGCCGTCGTCCTTTCGGTAGTCCAGGCCGAGCAAATGGAGCTTGGTGCGAAGCCCGAGGCACGCGAAAAGGTTCGAGTCGCGCTCGAACTGCCCCAGCGAGGCGTGCCAGTTGTAGTCGGCGCTGCGGCGGATCTTTTCCATTTCCTCGCTTGTGATGCAACGGTAATTGCTTTTTCTCGCGTGCGTTTCCATCTCATAGAGCTGGTGGCGCATCTTTGCCATCTTCACGATCTCCTCGTCGTCGATCTTATCGATGTGATAGGCCGCGCGGTTCTCGTCGGCGATGAGGAAGCAATCCTTGCGGGCAAAAATCGGGAAGCAGTCGTTGCCGCTTCTGACCTTGACGAACACAAACAGGTTTTCCACACCCCATTCCGCCTTTTTGTCCAACAGCTTTTGTGCCATATCCACGTTTTCCAGATCCGTGCCGAAGGCAATGACCACATAGGAAAGATCCTCTGGCTTGCGGTCGATCAGCACGCGCAGATCGCGGTAAAACTGCGGATCGTTGACGTCCAAATGGTGATAATCCTCGTGCGCGGGGAGGGTGGGGAATGGCAGATAGGGCTGCGGCTCTCCCTCCTTGGCACTTGCTTGCGCCGCAATCTTTTTTTCAAACTCGTTTTTGAAGCGGTAGTAGCTATGGTTGAGGTTTTTGTTCTTTTCCGCGTCCTTCTTGTCAAAGATCAGATAGTTGACCTGCTTGAGGGTGACGCCCTCCCCGCCGCGGGTGAGGAACTGGTTGCCCGCCACCGAGGACAGGAAGATTTGCTGATTGGTGCCGCCAAAGCCGATCAGCGCCACGTTGAGCGCCACGTCTTCCTTGATCAGCGCCGTGTCATAGTCGATCTGTGCCTTTGTCATGAAGCGGGTGAGCGGATAGCGGTCGATGAAATCGGTTGCGATCTGGCGGTATTTGTTGATGTAGCGGATGCAGCCCTCCGACGCGTCCGAAAGGGAGGTGTAGATCGCCTCGTGCGCGGGATTGCCGTACACGTACACGCGCAAGCGGCCAAGCACCTGTTCGGGCTTGACAGCGGGGTGTGCCGCGCGGGCGTTGCGGTACGCCGCGGCCAGCGCGTGGCACAGGGAAAGGTTTTTGGCGTCATCTCCCGTGTTCAGCACGGCGAGGTAGGACGCGCGCGGGTGCTTGAAGCAGCGATCGACCAGTCCCTTGACGAATTTTTCGCTAGACTGCGCGCGCACGTAGCGCGTTTCGCTTTTGTAAAGCTCCACGCCCTCTTGATCGCTGATGCGATCCACCACTGCCTTCATGCGGCGGCGCTCGGAGGTATAGATTTGCTTATTTTGTGCCGTGTTGCCGATCAGCACCAGCTTGTCGCCCCGCGCCAGCGCGAAGCGCAGCTTGTTCCAGACCGCGCACGCGTGCTGGAAAAGCAGGGAGATCGCGAGGAGCGCCGCGTTGAGCACGACCACGCCGAAGCACAGATACACCGCATAGCGGAACAGCGCCACGTCCTGCATCAGGGGGGAGATCGGCTCGACCTCACACTCCAGCGTGATCAGCGCGACCGCCTGTTTGAACGCGGCAAGGACGGCGGGCAGCAGAGGCTCGCCCGCGTAAAGCAGACCGGTGGTGTAAACGGGCAGCGCCAGCAGATAGACCACGACGAAATTGCCCTTTTTGAAGTTTTGCAGAAAGCGGATCTTTTCCGCGCGGCTGCGACGCAGCAGCGCCGTTACGTAGTACAGCGCGATGCCCGCAAGGGCCGCGAGATAAAGAACGGATAAAACGGTATAGATCATAGGCACTCCTTATTTGCAGAAAAGCTCGATCTGCTTCATAAACGCGTTTTCCGAGTTGTTCTGGGCAACGGCGTTCAGATAGCTCTTGATCTCGCTTTTGTACATCAGCACCTCGAAATCGTCCACCTCGCCCTCGTGGAAGGAAAGGTAGTTGACAAGCGAGAGATAGTATTCCATGCAGAAATTGTCGTAAAGCTTGCTGTCAATGGTGCCGCGGTCAAAAGAGTTCTTCAGCGACTCGCGCTCCTTGAGGGTCTTGGCAAGCCATTCCTCGGCGCCCTCCTCGCCCAGCTGCTGCTTGGCAAGGAACAGATTTCTGTAAATGTAAGCGCGGAACAGCGAGATCAGACCCACCTCGTCGTTGTTTTCACGGCAGGGGGCGCGCTGCTCCAGGATCTCGATGCACTGCAGCGCCCCCAGCGCGTAGTCCGTGATCTTGTGCTGCATGGCAAGGTGCATCTCGGGCGTGACGGTGGCGTTGTTGGCAAAGAGCATATAGGCGAAGGCCAGGTGCTCGTTGACGAAAACGCGCATCCATTCGTCAAAGATGCCGATCGTGTCGTCCACGATGGATTTCTCGTAATGGGCGTAATCGTTTTTGAACTTCCAGAACACCTCTTGGTCTATGTATGCCTCGGCGCTGTGCGGATCCGTTTTGATGCTGCGGACCATATCGAAGAAGGAAAGCCCCAGGTTGACCGCAAGCGAAAGCTCGGCGGAAAACTCGAAGTTGTGCGCGTGCTTGAACTCCAGCAGCTCCTTTTGCACCTTTGCCTCGTCCCCGAACATGTGCGCGGCCTGCACGTAAAACAGGATATATTGCGCCAGCTCATAGTCCGAGCATTTGGAGCCGAATTCCGAGTAATGAGAGGCGATCTTGTCGTGAATGAGGTAGCGGTTGTTGATGAGGAACATCTTGTTTTCGTTGATCGACATCTTCTGTCGCCCCATAAAATAATTCACGATGCCCTCGGCAAATTTTTCGTCCTCGGCGCCGTCCGCCACCGACTCGACAAAGGAGTTGTCAAAGTCAGAGGGCAGCACCACGTCCTCGCCCTCGCGCTTGACGCAGTGGACCTTTTTGGTGCCGTAAAGCGAGAGCACGTAGCCAAGCTCGAAGAACAGATTGTTGCTGACCGCGCCCCCTGCCTTGTTCTGGAAGATCACGATCGCCTGGTTGCAGCTTTTGATCTGCTGAATGACCGTGTCACCCACAGAGGCGAAGCGAGAGGAGTTGTCTGCGTTGCCGCCGATCGAGCAAACGTAGTTGTATTTCTTTTCCAGAATGTTCTTGACAAGCAGCGCCACCTTGTTCGAGCCGCTCCACGCGATAAATACTCTGTCCTTCATTTGGTCGATCCTCCTTTGATGAATGCTTCGGGGTCACAAAGCGCGCTTGCCAGCTTTTGCATCACGCGGCAGATCTGTGCGCCGTCGATGAGGGCGTGGTGCGCCGCGATGTCAAAGCCAAGCTCAAATCTACCCTGCGCGTTCTGCACGTATTTGCCCCACAGAATGCGGGGAATGCTTGTCTGCTCGCGATTTTTCAAGTCATAGGGGTTCTTGGCCGAGATGATGTCCACCCAGGGCAGGCATGAGATATAGACGCAGTCCAGCACGATCTCGGGGTTGAACTGTGCCGCCTTACCGTTTTGCTTCGCCTTGTCCACCGTGGCGCGCACGGCGTCGTGGAAGCGGTCAAAGTCCGCGTCATAGGCGTTTTGGCAGGTGGTGATCTGCTCGTCCTCGCAGATCACGATATAGCTGGGATCCACCTTGTCGAAAAGCACCACCTGATCCCCCTTGAGGCGGATGCGCATCTCCTTTACCTCGTTGACCGCGCGGATCACGAAGTAAAGGAAGCTGGGGAAAAAGGATTTTCCCGTCCGCTTGCAAAAGGTGAGCAGCTCGGTCACGTCCAGACGCGTTCCCACAGAGAAGGTGGGGTCGGTGTACCCGATGAAATTTTCGTATTGCGTTTTTCTGTTCCAGGTATCGGTGTTGATCACTTTCATGCTTTTTCGTGCAGCACAGGGCGAGGTGTGCCAAGCTCCTTATGAGATTTGCGGTGTCAAAGTGTTCCTATCTATGATTATACACCATTTTCCGGCAGATATCAACAATAATTTTTGACCGGCGGACTTGACATACGGCGCGCGGCGTGTTACAATATGAAAATAATTCTCATTTTCAAAAGAGGTCTTATGGAGCACAAACATTACAACACGGCGGGGCGGGATAAGCTGGTCGCGTTTTTGCGCGAGCAGGCGTCAAACACGCCCAAAAGCGCCGAGGAGATCTACGCGGGGCTTTCTGCGCGCGGCGGGGCGCCCGGATATAGCTCGGTCTACCGTCTGCTTTCGCATCTGGTAGAGGAGGGCGAGGTGCAGCGCTTGCGCGCTCCCGCACCCGCGAGAGGGTACCTGTATCAGTTCGCGGCGGCGCACGCGTGCCACGCGCATTTTCATTTGCACTGTCTTTCCTGTGGGTCGGTGACGCACCTGGAGTGCGCGTGCGGCGAGGAGATCGCGGCGCATCTGCAACGCGAGCACGGCTTTTTCGCTGACTGTGGTCGCAGTGTCCTTTACGGGACGTGCGCGCAGTGCGCCAAGGAAATTAAGGGGTGGACGGTATGACTTTTCACGATATTTTGCACGTGGCGCTCCACGCGCTGTGGGAAAGCGCGCTCATTCTGCCCTTTCTTTTTGTCACCTATCTGTTGATGGAACTTTTGGAGCACAAGGCCGGGGAGCGCGTGGAAAACGCCATCAAAAAAGCGGGGAAGGTTGGGCCGCTGGTGGGCGGCGCGCTCGGGCTTGTGCCCCAGTGCGGCTTCTCTGCGTTGGCCGCGGGATTTTACGCGGGACGCGTGGTGAGCGTGGGCACGCTGCTGGCAGTCTTTCTTGCCACCTCGGACGAGATGCTGGCGGTCTTTCTCGGTGCCCGCGTGGGCGTGGGCAAAATTCTCACCGTTATGGGGCTAAAGCTGGTGATCGCGGTGCTGGTGGGCTTTCTTGCCGACCTTTTTCTGCGCCGCCGCGAGAAGGAATTGCACGTTGAGGGACTGTGCGAGGAGGAGGGGTGCCGTTGCGGCGAGTCGGGCGTGTGGCGCTCGGCGCTGTACCATACGCTGCACGTCTTTTTGTTCGTTCTGCTCTTCGAGCTGCTCATCGGCTTTGCGATGGAGCTTGCGGGCGAGTCGCTGCTCACCTCGGTGCTGGGGGGTGTTCCCGTGCTGGGTCAGCTGATCGCGGCGTTGGTGGGCCTTGTTCCGAACTGCGCGGCATCGGTGGCGATCGCCACGCTTTACGCGCGGGGCGTCATCTCGGCGGGCGCGATGCTGGCGGGGCTTCTGACAAGCGCAGGCGCGGGGCTTCTGGTGCTGCTTCGCACCAACAAAAACCGACGCGAAAATCTGGTGATCGTGGGCGTTTTGCTCTTTGTCGGCGTGCTTTTCGGCGTGCTGCTCGATCTCACGGGGCTTTCGGCGCTTTTGGGGCTGTGATTGTTTGGAAAACCGCTTGACAATGACAGTTTCTTCCTGTATAATATAAGATGCAAAAGAATGTTAGCCCCACGGGCAACATCATAGGAGGTAATACAATGGATCAATCCACGAAGCGCGAGCTTGCCCTGAAGGCAGCGCAGGTTCGTCTGAACATTCTCGCGGCCATTCACGCCGCAAAGTCCGGCCATCCGGGCGGATCTCTCTCGATCGCCGAGCTCATCACCTACCTTTACAACAAGGAAATGAAGGTGGATCCCAAGAATCCCAAGTGGGAGGACCGCGACCGTCTGGTGCTTTCCAAGGGTCACACCGCGCCCGCTCTTTACGCAATTCTTGCCGAGCAGGGCTTCTTCCCCCGCGAGGAGCTGCTCAAGCTCCGTCAGATCGACTCCTTCCTGCAGGGTCACCCTGATATGAAGCATACCCCCGGTGTGGATATGACCACGGGCTCTTTGGGCCTTGGCATTTCCGCTGCCTGCGGTATGGCTCTTGCCGCCAAGCTTGACAACAAGGACTATCGCACCTACGCCATTCTCGGCGACGGCGAGACCGAGGAGGGTCAGGTCTGGGAGGCAGCCATGCTTGCCGCTCACTACAAGCTTGACAACCTTTGCGTGATCGTGGACTGGAACGGTCTGCAGATCGACGGCCCCATCGTCGAGGTCATGAACCCCACTCCCCACGACAAGAAGTTTGAGGCATTCGGCTTCCACGTGATCTCCATCGACGCGCACGACTTCGACCAGATCGAGGCCGCACTTGCCGAGGCACGCACCGTGAAGGGCAAGCCCACCGCCATCATTATGACCTCTGTCAAGGGCAAGGGCGTTTCCTTTATGGAGAACCTGGCAAGCTGGCACGGCAACGCGCCCAGTGACGAGCAGTATGAGCAGGCCGTAGCCGAGATCAAGGCCACGATGTAAGGAGGACGAAACAATGGCAGAAAAGATTGCAACCAGAGAAGCTTACGGGAACGCGCTTGCCGAGTTTGGCGAAAAATATGATTTCGTAGTGCTGGACGCAGACCTTGCGGGCGCTACCAAGACGGGCGTTTTCAAGAAGAAGTTCCCCGAAAGATTCTTTGACTGCGGCATTGCCGAGGGCAATATGGTGAGCGTGGCCGCAGGCCTTGCCGCCGCAGGCAAGATCCCCTTTGCCTCCACCTTTGCGATGTTTGCCGCAGGCCGCGCCTTCGAGCAGATCCGCAACTCTGTGGGCTACCCCCACCTGAACGTGAAGATCGGCGCAACGCACGCGGGCATCACCGTGGGCGAGGACGGCGCCACTCACCAGTGCCTGGAGGACATCGGCACGATGCGTACCATTCCCGGTATGACCATCGTCAACCCCGCTGACGCCGTTGAGGCACGCGCCGCCGTTGAGGCCGCTATCCAGCACAACGGTCCCATGTACTTGCGCTTTGGCCGTATGGCTGTGCCGGTCATTTACGACAAGGATACTTACAAGTTCGAGCTTGGCAAGGGCGTGAAGATGACCGACGGCACCGACGTCACCATCGTGGCAACCGGTATCATGGTGGATATGGCTCTCACCGCCGCCGAGCTTCTCAAGGCAGAGGGCATTTCTGCCCGCGTGGTGAACATTCACACCATCAAGCCCCTGG
>JAZRFG010000142.1:0-4438 GCA_045661265.1 Eubacteriales bacterium | reverse complement strand
GGCACGGCAATGCCCACCAAGGGGGCGCTGTGCCTGCAAATGTCGATCCTTTTGCCTGACAGCAAGATCACCGAGCCCTTTGTGCTGCACTTTTCCCGTTGGGACGCGACCTTTTATATGGACGGTGAGCGTATCGAGGGTGATTACCGTATGACAAGCGCGGGCGAGCACGTGTTCGTCGCACTGGACGAGAACGGCGAGCGCATCGAGAACGCTTTTCTGATCAAGACGGAAAGCATGGACGCGGGCACCCCGCAAACCGAGCTGACCATCACCTTTTATAACCGCCATCATCTGTATGCCGTGCTTGTGGCACTTCCCGCGCTCGTGCTGCTCGCTGTTGCGCTCTGCTTCTTCGTGAAGAGGAGGGGGATCGTATGACGAACTTTGAAAAATTGATGCCGTTTTTCGTGCTGGCGCTGATGCTGGCAGGCGGTGTGGCGCTTTTCTTTGCCTTTCGTGCGGAGCGCCGTCTTGCCCAGCGCAAGCACATCAAGCTTTCCAATTATCGTGAAAAAAGCACCCTGTTTTACATCACGCGTGATATTCCCGTGGCGGTGATCACGGCGGTGCTGGGCAGCGGTGCCCTGGCGCTTTGCGTGGTTGCCCTTGTGATGCCTGTGCTGCGCATTTACGCGCTGCCGCTGCTTCTTTTGTGTGCCGCTTGCGGCGCGGGCGTGTATTTCTCGCTTTCCCGTCAGAAATACGTGCGCGATCTGCGCGTGTTTGACGCCTATTTCGTGCAGGTGTCTCATCTGCTGGATAATAAGGAGCGCACGCTTTACAATATGGAGGTCTGCCGCAAGAGCGTCAAGGAGCTTTACGGCAAGCTCAGCGCCAGCGTGGAGGGCTTCAACCGCAACTTAACGCACCCCGTCCCGCCCCGTTTTCTTGGCAACCTGTTTGCCCCTGTGAGCGAGGCGGTGGCCGAGTATATGCAGGAGATCGACCGTTTTTCCGCACAGATCGAAGCGGACTTTGACGGAGCGCTCGCGCTATTCCTCAATGAGCAGGTCCGGCCCGAGCTGCGCGTGGTGCCGCTGCGCGAGTTCAACACCGCCGAGATCGAGGATCTGCTGGGCGACATCAAGTCCTCGTACGGCGCGCAGATGGCGCAGATGGTCATCGAGCAGGTGGAGCAGAGCGCGATCAAAAGCGCCGCAGGCCTTGGCAATATCATGACGCTGTTGCACGAGCTTGGTGTGCGCGTGGACGGCAGCACGCTGACGCGCTTTTTGCGCGCCGCGGCCGTGTTTGAGGATCGCACCGCGCTTTGTTCGGTGCTCTATGGCAATAAGCAGATCCCCGCGTATCTTGTGTGCGAGGTGATGATTCCCGAGGCGTGGGATTGGGCGTTTGCCCCCGGTATGGCCGCAAGCTATAACGATCGCGAGCTGGGCACGGTTTTGGACGCGCTGTTGGAAAACGATAAGCCGGAGCTGGCGTACGTTCTGCTTTCGCAGTGTACCGCCGCGCACGCGGGCGTGCTTTCCCGCGCGCTGCAGCGCCGCGAGGGAAAAGAGAAAAATGAGACCTCGGCACAGCTGGAGGCGTTTTTGCTGATCCTTGGCAACGAGTATGCGGTGGGCAACGCGGGTAGCGTATTTGAAAATCTTGCCATGATGCTTTTCGACCGCCGCAGTGAGCTGGGGCTTGGTCCTCAGGATCAGGCGCGTATCTGTGAGATCGTGCGCACCGAGCAGTTCATGCAGGCACGCCGCGAGATCGCCGAGATGTATACCAAGGCGTCGGGCGAGGGGCGCGCGCTGGTGGACTCTGCCACGCGCATTTTCCTGCAATACATCATACACGCCCCGCAAATGGAGCGTTTTCTGGATCCCGCGCGTCTTGCCGCCCTGCTTGGCGAATACCGCTTCACGCTCAGCTTCGGCGATCTTGCCACGCTGCGCGCACTGGTGAGCGGTTGGATGCTTTGCAAGTGCGAGAGTGAGCCTGTCAAGGTGCTGATCCGCGAGGAGCTCAGGCGCGTGCCCTGTGCCGTGCCCGCCAAGGCGGAGCTTGACGCACATGCGCTTGGCTCCGAGATTCTGATGCATCTGGCAACCAACGACCGCGTGCGATTGCGCTCGGCGATCTACCGCACCGAGAGCGAGCGCGTGGCGCTGAACAGTATACTGGAGATCTGTGCGAAAGGAGCTGCACAATGAGCGAACAAAATAAGCAATTGGTCAGCTTCGTGCTGGATAGTGGCGTCGCGCTTCCCGCCGAGAAGCTGGAGGCGCTGACAAAGGGCTTTGTGCGCCTTTTGGCACAGGAAAATTCCTTGGTGGAATGGGAATTGCTTTGCCTTGACGGCTTTTGCCCCAAAGTGGTCAAGAGCTTCGAGGAGGGGGCGCTTGCCCCCGTGCACGTGGGCGGGCTGCCGCTGATCGCGCGTGCGCTGGAGAGCGCCGCGGCGCGTCTTACAAGCCGTGCCGCCGAGCTGCAAAGCGAGCATCTGCCTTGGCTGATCCTTTTGAGCGCGGGTTTTAGTCTTGACGATCCCGCCCCTGCGATCTCCGTGCTGGAAGAGAGCAAGACGGTGGTTTATCTACCTTTCAAGCTTTCCCCGATGTTGCACACCGAGGGAATGCGCGCGGCGGACCGCGTCAAGCATATGATCACGATCAAGGAGGACGGCATCGACGGCTTTTTCGCCTTTTTCGAGGGGCTCCTTGCCCGCCGCGCGCAAGCGGGCGGCGAGGGCGGCCTGAAATTCCGCAAAAACGATTTTGAGGGGTGGGGCGAGCTATGATCATACAAAAATGGAAGCAGTGCGGCGTTGCCGTACAGGGTAGGGATCATATCGAAGCCGGCGTGGTCTGCCAGGACAACGTGGCCGAAGCACGCGCAAACGGCGTATACGCCATTGCGCTCTCCGACGGCGGCGGCAGCCGCAAGTTCTCTCAGATCGGCTCCGAGCACGCTACCCGTGCGGCAGTCGGCCTTTTGACCGAGCGCTTTGAGGAGTTTTACGAGCGATTGGTGCAGGCGGGAAGCGATGCTCCCGGCGCAGCCGAGAAGCTTCACTCGCTTCGTCTTACGATCCTGGATCACGTGCTCAGCGCCCTGCGTTCGCAGGTGAGCGCCGAGCGCACGATGCTTGACTTTGGCTGCACGCTGCAATTTGCGGCGGTCAAGGACGGGCGCTATTTCATCGGTCACGTGGGTGACGGTGTGATGGCGGCGCTGTACCAGCGCGGGCTTTCCCGCCGCGTGCAGGTGCTTTCGCACCCCGAGAACGGCGACGGCCCCAACGTCACCTTCTTCATCACCGATCACAACGCCGCCGAGCATCTGCGCCTTGCGTGCGGCGAGTGCCGTCAGCTGGAGGGGATATTGATGATGTCGGACGGCCCCGAGGAGGTGCTTTACGACGCGGCAAGCGGTATGCACCCGAATACGCAAAAGCTGTTTGATAATTTTGCAGGCGTACCCGTGGAGCAATACCGCGCCAATCTGGAGCGCTTTTTGGAAAGGACCGTTGCGCGCCACAGCTATGACGATCTGAGCTTGAATTTACTTTATCTTGAAACGCTGGAGCGCGAGAGTGTGTCCCCCGCGTACGAGTCCGAGCTTTTCGGGGACGTCACGGGCAAGGGACAGATCCGTCGTATCAGCGCGTACGGATATTTCCTGGATCCCACCGCGCCTGCGGGGGAGAGCATCGACCCTTCCTTTTTCGGAGGTGAGCCGAAATGACCAAGTATTATTATGTTGACGATAGCGTTCTTTTGGAAAAGAACGCGTATCTTGTGATCGAGTCGCTCTTGCAGGGCGATCCCGCCCCCACGCTTTTGTATGACCGCGCGATCCACGATCGCATCGCGGATTATCGGGCGCTGGGACGTGTGGCGGACACGCTTGCACTTGAGAGCTTTGTGTGCCTTTTCCAAACGATGGAAAATGCGCGAGAGCTCGACACTGCCGACGCGTTGGATCTCACCCCGCTTGCCGATCTCGCACGCGAGGGACTTGCGATCCTTTCGCAGCGTCAAAAGCCCGTGGACGGCTTTTGTACCACGGCCGACGTGCCCGCCTTTTGTGTGAAAAACGGGGTGCTTGTGCCCTTTGAAAATCGCGTGGAGAACAACGGAAAGGCCTTTTCGCTTTCCCGCGACGTGTATGTAAGCCCCTTTGAGGCGGGGGATCTTGCCTACGTCTACTCCCCCCGCTATGGCTATTTGAAGCTGGATAAATCAAAGGTGTATTCCGGCGGTGAGGGTGTGTGCTATCGCACCTACAACGGCTTTTTGTGCAAGCTGTATTTCAAAAAGCACCTGTCCTACGTCAACCTCAAAAAGTTGCAGGCAATGGTGGATATGGGGTGCAGCACTCCGTATATCTCCTGGCCGTTGGATATTCTGTACTACCGAAATCAGTTCGTCGGGTATCTCATGCACGAGCTGACGGGAGCAAGATCTGTGGACGAGCTGCG
>JAZRFG010000141.1:0-1532 GCA_045661265.1 Eubacteriales bacterium | reverse complement strand
TCCGGTGACGTTGTGATCGGTGCGGACTCTCACACCTGCACCTACGGCGCGCTTGGCGCGTTCTCCACGGGCGTGGGCTCTACCGATATGGCGTGCGGTATGGCAACGGGCAAGACCTGGTTCAAGGTGCCCTCTGCCATTCGCTTCAACCTCACCGGTAAGCTCAATCCTTGGGTTTCCGGCAAGGACGTGATCCTGCACATCATTGGCATGATCGGCGTGGACGGCGCGCTTTACCGCTCGATGGAGTTCACGGGCGAGGGCGTGGCAGCACTTTCGATCTATGACCGTCTGACCATTTCCAATATGGCGATCGAGGCGGGCGCCAAGAACGGCATTTTCCCCGTGGACGCGCAGACGCTGGAGTACATCGCCGCACACAGCGACCGCAAGCCCGTGATCTACGAGGCAGATGCGGACGCGGAGTACGATGAAACCTATGACATCAACCTTTCCACGATTAAGTCCACCGTGGCGTTCCCCCACCTGCCTGAGAACACCCGCACCATCGACGAGGTGGGCGAGGTCGTGATCGATCAGGTCGTGATCGGTTCCTGCACCAACGGTCAGTATAAGGACATTGCCGAGGCCGCCGAGATCCTCAAGGGTCGTAAGGTTGCCAAGGGTGTGCGCGCCATCATCATTCCCGCCACGCAGGATATTTACCTCAAGGCGGCAGAGAACGGTCTGCTCAAGATCTTCATCGAGGCGGGCTGTGTTGTATCCACCCCCACCTGTGGCCCCTGCCTGGGTGGTCATATGGGTATCCTTGCCGCGGGCGAGCGCGCCGTGGCAACCACCAACCCCAACTTCGTTGGCCATATGGGTCAGGTGTGCTCCGAGGTCTACCTCGCCAGCCCCGCCGTGGCAGCCGCCAGCGCCGTGGCAGGCAAGATCGCGGATCCTGCCGAGATCATGAAATAAGGAGGGAATGAGCATGAAATTTACCGGTACTGTTATCAAATACGGCGACAATGTCGATACCGACGTCATCATTCCCGCGCGTTACCTCAATACCATTGACGTGAATGAGCTGGCCTCCCACTGTATGGAGGACATCGATAAGGACTTTCACAAAAAGATCAAGCAAGGCGACATCATGGTCGCGGGGCTGAACTTCGGTTGCGGCTCCTCGCGTGAGCACGCGCCCATCGCCATCAAGGCAAGCGGCATCTCGCTTGTCATTGCCGAGAGCTTTGCGCGCATCTTCTACCGCAACGCGATCAACATCGGTCTTGCCATTTTGGAATGCCCCGAGGCAGCCAAGGCGATCGAGAACGGTCACGAGGTCGAGGCGGATATGGATGCCGGCGTGATCTTTGATAAGACCACGGGCGCCACCTTTAAGACCTCTCCGTTCCCCCCCTTCATTCAAAAGATGATCGAGAACGGCGGCCTTGTGGAGAGCATCAAGAAAGGGGAGTTCTGCTGATGAATTACAATATTGCGCTTTTGCGCGGCGACGGCATCGGTCCCGAGATCGTGGACAGCGCCGTTCGCGTGCTGGAAAAGATCGGCGAAAAGTTCGGTCA
>JAZRFG010000140.1:0-1782 GCA_045661265.1 Eubacteriales bacterium | reverse complement strand
GTTTTCGACGGCACGGGCAAGCGCCTTTCCGTGCGCGCCGTGGACTACACGCTCAACACCGATGCCGCCACAGGCTATATCGAATTCCCCGCAGAGCGCTATATCGAGATGTGCCGCGACGTGATGGCACAGCTGGAGGCGGAGTGCGGCGCCATCGACGCCCTTTCCGTGGACACGCAGGGCGAAACGCTGATCCTTGCCGACGAGAACGGCTCCCCGCTTTGTCCCGCCGTTGTGTGGCTGGACAACCGCGCCGTAAAGGAAGCCGAAATGATCAAGGAAAAGTTCGGCAACAAGCTGGTGTATGAGATCACGGGTCAGCCCGAGATTACCGCGGGCTGGCCCGCCGCCAAGCTGCTTTGGTTCAAGCACAACAGACCCGAGATCTTCGCCAAGACCGCCAAGATCTTTATGCTGGAGGACTGGGTGCTTTACAACCTGTGCGGCGAATTTGTCACCGAGCCGACCATTCAATCCTCTACCATTTATATGGACGTCACCAAGAGTTGCTGGTGGCCCGAGATGCTGGACTTTATCGGCATCAAGGAAAGTCAGCTACCCCGCATTCTGCCCAGCGCCTGTGTCGCGGGCGAGTGCGACGGCGTCAAGGTCGTAACGGGCGCTCTGGACCAGATCGCCGGCACCATCGGCTGCGGCGTGACCGACGAAACGCGCATCAGTGAGATGACGGGCACAATCATGGCCATCTGCGTGATGACTGACGAGATGCCCCCCTATAACCCCGACAGCATCATTCCCTGCCACCTGCACGCCATCGACGGCAAGTATTGCTTGATCCTTTGGTCCTCGACGGCAGGTATGGCGCTGAAATGGTTCCGCAACAACTTCGCCGAGAGCTATTCCTTCCGCGAGCTGGACGAGCTTGCCGCCAAGATCCCCGCCGGCTGCGAGGGGCTCACGATGCTGCCCTACTTCT
Organism: Eubacteriales bacterium; assembly: GCA_045661265.1. Lineage (GTDB taxonomy): Bacteria > Bacillota > Clostridia > Oscillospirales > CAG-272 > Firm-07. The sequence continues at coordinate 845 of JAZRFG010000140.1, read as the reverse complement.
GCGGCTCGACGATGCCCAAGTACAACCCGAATGCCACCGCATCCTTCACGGGCGTCACGCTTTCCCACACCCGCGCGCACTTCGCACGCGCTATTATGGAAGCCGTTGCCTACACCCTCAAGCAGAACCTTTCCTACGTGGGTGCCGAGCGAGTGAGCGAGATCCGCATTACGGGCGGCGGTGCCGCAAGCCCCCTGTGGGCCCAGATCAAGGCAGACGTCACGGGCAGAACCCTACAGGGTCTTGCCGAGGGTGAGACCGCTTGTCTTGGCTGTGCGATCTTTGCCGCCGTGGGCGTGGGACTTTACCCCTCCGTTGCCGAGGCCGCCAAGGCATTCGTCAAGACCAAGCGCACCTATGCGCCGAGCGGTACCGACTACACCGAGGCGTACGCGCGCTACGAGCGCACCGACGCCACCTTGAACGTGTAGGCAAGAGGAAGTAATCCGAACCCGCCCTAAAGCATTGCTTTTCGGCTCTTTCGGCACTTGCCCCCCTTGCAAAGTCCGCACTTTGCGGCATGCGCCAAGCACCAAAATCACACGAAAATCAAAAGCTTGAGGGTTCTTCGAAGTTTTGAGCGAGTAAATATTTGCACAAGCGAGAGAAATTTTTGCAGTAATATACCATATTGCAAGGAAATTTCTCGATGCAGGTGCGAATATTTGCCACTCAAAACCGTGTTCGGATTATTTCCTCTTGCCTAACAAATTTTATTTCCCAAGGAGATAGATATGTACAAGAATTACAAAATCAGAGCACCGTATTTCGAGATCGGCCCCAAGTGCATCATGTGGGGCGAGAGAATGCTCAAGCTCGCCAAAGCCGTGGACAAGATCGCCTAC
>JAZRFG010000139.1:0-16910 GCA_045661265.1 Eubacteriales bacterium | reverse complement strand
ATGATCCAGGGCACCTTCCGTTCGAATTTCCTTTTGTTCGGCGTGCCGCTTGGACTCAGCATTGGCGGTGCCGCGGGCTCCGTGCTGGCTGCCGTGGTGGCATCTTTCTATGTGCCCGTGATCAACATGCTTTCCGTTATTTCGCTTTACGCGTTCAGCGATGCCGAAAACAAGAGCTTGAAGTCTGCACTTCTCGGTATTGTGAAAAATCCGCTGGTTATCGGCGGCGTTTCGGGACTTGTGTTCTCGCTGATCCGCAACTCCATCGGTTTCGAGCTTCCTTACATGATCGACACCACGCTGTCGAATATCAAGATCACCGCCACGCCCCTCGCGTTCCTGATCCTGGGTGGTGACCTGAAATTCGGCAATATGCTGCGCAACGTGAAGCTTTCGATCTTCTCTGTGCTTGGCAAGATCGTGCTGATCCCCGCGATGATGCTGCCGATTTCGGCGCTGTTGGGCTTTAATCAGTTGGAGATGGCGATCCTTGTTGCCGTATTTGCCACGCCCAATGCGGTTTCCAGCTACGCGATGGCAAGAAATTACGAGGCGGATTACGAGCTGGCGGGCGAGATCATCACGCTCGGCACGCTGCTTTCTATCCTCACCATCTTTGTGTTCATTACCATCACCAAAATGCTTGGTTGGATCTAAAAGAAGCCCGCCTTTGGCGGGCTTTTTTCTTGACACTCTTTGGCGGGTGTGCTATAATATTCGGGAAGGGCGGTGAGGCATATGATCGATATTTCGGCCTGGATGAAGGGTTTTTTGCAAGCGCTTCGGGCGGTGTTTTCAGAGCGTATCTTTTTTGTCGGCTTGCAAGGGAGCTATGCGCGCGGCGAAGCGACAGAAAAGAGCGACATTGACGTCGTTGTCATTCTGGATGAGCTTTCCACAGCGGATATACAAGCGTATCGCGCAATGCTGGACACGCTTTCACACCGTGAAATCACATGTGGATTTTTGGCGGGGAAAAGCGAGCTACTTGCCTGGGAGCCGTCTGATCTGTTCCAGTTTTATCACGATACCACGCCGATATGGGGAAGTCTTGATGCGTTGCTCCCGTTGCTTGACGGCGAGGCGGTACGCCGCGCGATCAGAATCGGCGCTTGCAACATCTATCACGGTTGCGTGCACAATATGTTGCACGAGAGAAGTGAGGAGATTCTGAAGGGGCTGTACAAATCCGCTTCCTTTGTGATGCAGGCGATCGTTTTTGTAAAAATGGGCAAGTATATCTCCCGTCAGCAGGAGCTGATCCCACTGCTTCCCGCGCAAGATGGGGAGATCGTGAACACGTTCCTTTGCCTGAAAAACGAGGGAACGGTCGATTTTGATGGGATGTCAGCGCGTCTGTTTGCATTTGCAAAAAAATATATTTCACAATAAAGAACAGGGGCGCTGTCTGGCGCCCCTGTTGCTTATCTCCCCCTCACGATCTCCCCGCAGGCGAGCTTCACGCCTGCGTTGCCCGCGGGCTGCGTGACGAAATCGTCGGGCGAGCCGTGCAGGATCACGGTCTTGCCGATGACCTCGTCGGCGGTGAAGCGATCCGTCAGAAACACGCTGAAGGCGTGCCCGTCCGCGCCGAACAGGGGCGGCAGATCCCCCGCGTGGTAAGGGTGCGGGCAGCGATAAGGGTTGTAGTGCGAGCGTGCACCCGCGAAAAAGTCGCTTTCGGTTCCCGTGCATCTGCCGCCCTCGTGAATATGGAGTGCGAAGATGGGGCTCTCACAAGGGTTCTCAAAAACGGGCAAGCCGCGTGCTTCAACGGCAACAAGCGTGCCATTCGGCATTTGGTAAAGGCGCATGTTGCCCTGAATACTGCTGTATTCGGGGCTGCCCTGCAAAAAAGCGTAAGCGTCGGGTCGTTGGCGGAGAATGTTTTCAAAGCGTGGCTGTCTTGTGCTGCGTTCCATCGTATACCTCGCAATCGTTTTTCAACAGTCTATGCAGCGACGTGCGCGTGCGTGTTTTTTGCCAAAAGAGTGCGAAACGGTATGAATTTTCTTTGTTTTGCCACACTAATTTTGAGGTGATGTAAATGAAAAATTCACTCTGGCAGGAAACGGCAAATCGTCCTGACTTCCCCACGCTTTCGGGTGATCTTTCCACCGACGTGCTGGTGATAGGTGGTGGTATGGCGGGATTGCTTTGCGCGTATCGCTTAATCGAGGCGGGCGTGGATTGTACGCTGGTGGAGAGCGGGCGCATCTGCGGTGGTACGACAGGGAACACCACGGCGAAGATCACGGTGCAGCACGGTGCGATCTTCGACAAAATGATTCGTCGCTTTGGGATAGAGGAGAGCCGCCGCTATTTCGCGGCACAATGCGCGGCGCTGGACGCATACCGGGCGCTGTCCCGTGAGATTGCGTGTGATTTTGAGGAGTGCGATTCTTTTGTCTATTCTGGGGAGAATGCGGAAAAGCTTGAGCGCGAGCTGGTCGCATTGCTGCGGCTGGGGGCGCGAGCGGAGCTTGTGGGGGAGTGTGAACTGCCCTTTCCCGTCGCGGGCGCGGTCCGCCTTGGAGGGCAGGCGCAATTCCATCCACTCAAGTTCGCCTTTGCCATCGCAGAAAAATTACGGATTTTCGAGCATACGAAGGTGTTGGAGTTTACCCCCGACGCCGTTGTGACAAGCGGCGGTCGTATCCACGCGAAGCGCGTGGTCGTGACCACGCATTTTCCAATGCTCAACAAGCACGGCGCCTATTTTTTGAAGATGTATCAGCACCGCTCCTACGTGTTGGCGCTGGAAAACGCGGCACGCGTGGATGGGATGTACGTGGACGAGAAAAAAACGGGACTTTCTTTTCGCAGCTACGGTAACTATTTGTTGCTTGGCGGCGGCGGGCACCGCACGGGGAAGCAGGGCGGGTGCTGGCGGGAACTGGAGGAATTTGCCGAGAAATATTACGGCGGCGCGCGCGTGGTGGCACGCTGGGCGGCGCAGGACACGATCACGCTGGACGATTTGCCCTATATCGGGCAGTATTCGCCGCGCACGCCGCATCTGTTTGTGGCGACGGGCTTTAACAAGTGGGGAATGACGTCCTCGATGCTCGCAGCACAGGTGCTTTGCGCGCTCTTACAGGGGAAATCCCACCCGTGTGAAAGGATCCTCTCGCCCGCGCGCAGCGTGTGGCGTCCGCGCCTCTTTTCCAACACGGCGCACAGTGTCGCGGGACTGATCAAGCCCACGGTGCCGCGCTGTCCGCATCTTGGCTGTGCGCTCCGATACAACGAGGCAGAGCATAGCTGGGACTGCTCCTGCCACGGCTCGCGTTTTGGAGAGGACGGCACGCTTCTTGACGGTCCCGCCACCGACGACAAGCAGCTTTGAGTGCCGGCGTGCGCAGCTTTTCTTTTTGCCGAACGATTGCTTTTTTTCGCGCTTGCGGATCTTTTTCGCAAGCGCGAGTCCGCTTTTCGGCTTTTTGCAGTGAAAATAGGGGGTGCCGTATCTAAAAGATACGGTTTTTTTGTTTTTTTTGTTGTCAAAAGATTGACAATGCGGCTAAATAGTGTTAAAATGATTGTGTATGAAATATCGGCCGAAGAGCCGTACCAAAATCAAGAAAGGAACATACAAAATGGCAACTGTCGTAATCATGCCCCGTCAGGGACAAAGCGTAGAAAGCTGCGTGATCACCGCCTTTAACAAGAAGGTTGGCGATACCGTAGAAAAGGGTGAGGTCCTGTTCTCTTACGAGACGGACAAATCCTCCTTTGACGAGCCCGCTCCCGAGGCAGGCAAAATTCTTGCAATCTTCCGTGAGGAGGGCGACGACGTCCCCTGCCTTGAAAACGTATTGGTGATCGGTGCAGACGGCGAGGACGTTTCCGCATTCGCTCCCGCCGGCGAGGCCGCTCCCGCGCCCGCAGAGGCACCCGCCGCAGCTCCCGCTGCCGAGGCCGCTCCCGTGGCTGTGGCCGCACCCGTGGCCGAGGCACAGGCAACTGCCGTGGCAGGTGGCACGATGTCCATCTCTCCCCGCGCACGCCTTCTGGCCGACAAGACCAACGCTGACCTTCTCAAGGCCGTTCCTACCGGCCCTAACGGCCGCATCATTGAGCGCGACGTGCAAAAGCTCCTTGACCTGGGTCTCACCGTTTCCGGTGCTGCCAAGGACGGCTACACCGCCGCTGTCGAGGGCACCGGCATCAACGGCAAGGTGATGCTGGGCGATCTCAACGCTCCCGCTGCTCCCGCCGCTGCCGCAGCTGCTGCACCCGTCGCCGAGTACGAGGACGTCAAGCTTCCCAACATCCGCAAGATCATCGCAAAGCAAATGTGCGCATCCCTCAACGGCATGGCACAGCTTACCTTCAACTCCTCGTTCGATGCCACCAAGATTCTCAACCTGCGTAAGTCCCTCAAGGCCGGCGCCGAGAAGATGGGTCTTGCCAACATCACCCTCAACGATATCATTCTTTACGCCGTTTCCCGCGTGATCCTCAAGCACCGCGGCCTCAACGCTCATTGCCTTGACGACACCATGCGTTACTTCAACACCGTCAACCTTGGCATCGCCGTGGATACCGAGCGCGGTCTGATGGTTCCCACCGTCTTCGGCGCAGAGAAGATGTCCCTCAACGACCTGTCCAAGGCCGCCAAGTCCGTGATCACCGAGGCACAGAGCGGTAAGATCAACCCCGACCTTCTCAAGGGTGCGACTTTCACCATCTCCAACCTTGGCTCGCTTGGCATCGAGTCCTTCACCCCCATCGTGAATCCCCCTCAGACGGGCATTCTCGGCATCGACTGCGTGACCTACCGCGTCAAAGAGGTGAACGGCGAGTTTGTGAACTATCCCGCTATGGGTCTTTCCCTCACGGTCGACCATCGTGTGCTGGACGGCGCAGATGCTGCACGCTTCCTCAAGGATATGGCATTCGCCCTTGAGAACATCGACCTGCTTCTTGTGAAATAAGGAGGGAACCGACGATGTATGATCTGATTATTCTGGGCGGCGGCCCTGCCGGCTACAATGCCGCAGAGCGTGCCGGCCACGCCAAGATGAAGACGCTGGTGATCGAGGAGCGCGCCCTTGGCGGCGTGTGCCTGAACGAGGGCTGTATCCCCACCAAAACGCTTCTTTACTCCGCAAAGATCTTTGACTACGCCAAGCACAGCGCCGATTACGGCGTGACCTTCGGCTCCGCCTCGATCGATCACGGCTTTGTGGTTGAAAGAAAGAACAAGGTCGTCAAGCAGCTGGTTTCCGGCGTTGGCGCCAAGCTCAAGAAGGCGGGCGTTGAGGTCGTGAAGGCGACCGCTACCATCAAGGAGCGCAACGCCGAGGGCTTCGTGGTTGTGGCTGAGGGCAAGGAATACGTCGGCAAGCAGCTGCTGATCTGCACCGGCTCCTCTGCGGCTCTGCCCCCCATCGACGGCCTTGCAGACTCTCTGAAGTCCGGCTACGCTCTCACCAACCGCGAGGTGCTTGACCTCAAGGAGATCCCGAAAGAGATCGTCATCGTGGGTGGTGGCGTTATCGGCCTTGAGATGGCTTCTTACTTCAACTCCGTGGGCTCTAAGGTCTACGTGGTCGAGATGATGAACAAGGTTGCCGGTCCCGTGGATAGCGAGATCTCCGCTATGCTGCAAAAGGATTATGCCGCACGCGGTGTCGAGTTCATTCTCGGTGCCAAGGTGGTTTCCATCAAGGACAACGCCGTTTCCTATGAAAAGGACGGCAAGGTGAACGTGATCAAGTCCGACTATGCGCTCGTTTCCATCGGCCGCCGTCCCAGAACCGCGGGCCTTGGCTGCGAGAACATCGGTCTTACCCTTGAGCGCGGCGCCATCGTCACCAACGAGTTTGGCAAGACCAACGTGCCCGGTGTTTGGGCAGCAGGTGACGTCAACGGCAAGTCGATGCTGGCTCACACCGCATACCGCGAGGGTGAGGTCTGCATCAACAACATTCTCGGCAAGAAGGATCGTATGAACTACAACTCGATCCCCTCTGTCATCTACACCAACCCCGAGGTTGCGTGCGTGGGCGAAACCGCCGACACCGTGAAGGCCAAGGGCCTGGACGCCAGCGTCCAGACGGTAACGCTGAAGTACAGTGGCCGTTACATCGCCGAGAACGAGCACGGCAACGGCGTGGTGAAGATCATCACCGACAACAAGCATCACAACATCATCGGTGTCACGATGATCGGTACCTACGCGTCCGAGATCATCTACGGTGCCGCTATGATGGTGGAGACCGAAATGCGCGTGGCTGACGTGCAGAAGCTGGTCTTCCCGCATCCCACGGTCTGCGAGGTCATTCGCGAGTCCATGTTCCTTTGATTTTCAAAAATAAGTAATAAATAAAGGAGATCACGACAATGCCCAAGAGTCAATACGTCGATCCCGGCAAAGCTTTTGAAGCCGGCTACATCCATTTTGAGGATATTCCCGTTTGCCAGTACAACAAGACCCTGGCAGAAGAGAAGAAGCTCTACACCAAGGAAGACTTCATGCGCATCTACCGCGACATGGCGATCATTCGTGAGTTCGAGACGATGCTCAATGAGGTCAAGGTAAAGAGCTGCTACAACGGTGTTGAGTACAACAACCCCGGCCCTGCTCACCTTTCCATCGGCCAGGAGGCGTCCGCCGTTGGTGAAGCTTACTGCCTGGATATCAACGACTTTTCCTTCGGCTCTCACCGTTCCCACGGCGAGATCCTTGCAAAGGGTCTGTCCTCTATCTACAAGCTGACCGACGAAGAGGTCTATGACATCATGAAGGAGTTCCTTGGCGGCTCCGTTCTGGCAGTTGTTGAAAAGCAGATGAAGTCCGAGAACATCAAGGACCTTGCCATCAACTTCCTGCTTTACGGCGCGCTGGCTGAGGTCTTCGCCCGCAAGACCGGCTTCAACCGCGGTCTTGGCGGCTCGATGCACGCCTTCTTCATTCCTTTCGGCCTGATGCCCAACAACGCGATCGTAGGTGCTTCCGCACCCATCGCACTCGGTGCCGCTCTTTACAAGCGCTCCAACCACAAGCCCGGTATCGTTATCTCTAACTGCGGCGACGGTGCAACCGGTCGCGGCCCCGTGCTTGAGGCTCTCAACTTCGCTTCCATGGACCAGATCACCAAGCTCTGGGGTATGGACGGCAAGTTCGAGGACGGCGGTATGCCCATCCTCTTCAACGTATTCAACAACCATTACGGCATGGGCGGTCAGACCCGCGGCGAGACGATGGGCTACGATATGGTGGCTCGCCTTGGCGCCGGCTTCAACCCCCAGCAGATGCACGCAGAGCGCGTGAACGGCTACGATCCTCTTGCAGTGATCGACGCTGTGACCCGCAAGAAGGCACTGCTGCTTGAGGGCAAGGGCCCCGCGCTTCTGGACGTGGTTACCTACCGCGTATCCGGTCACTCTCCCTCCGACTCCTCCACCTACCGTACCGCAGAGGAGATCGAGGCATGGAAGAACGCCGATCCGATCCTCGCGTTCAAGAACAAGCTCGTCAAGGGCAAGATCGCAACCGAGGAAGAGTTCGCTGTGATGCACGAGCAGATCACCGCTCGCATGACTGAGATCATGAAGCTCGCCATCAACGACGAGTTCTCGCCCCGTATGGACCTGGATAAGGAGCCCGATGCGAGCGCATCCATCATGTTCTCCAACCAGAAGGTCAAGAGCATGGATCCCGCGCGTGAGCCCGAGATGCTTATGCCCAAGGAGGAGTGCCCCCGCGTCAAGGAGATCAAGGGCAAGGTTCGCACTGCGACCGACGCAAACGGCAAGCCCGTTTCCAAGATGAAGATGTACAACGTCACCGACGGTCTGTTTGAACCGATCATTGACAAGTACTATGAGGACCCCACCCTTATCGCCTACGGCGAGGATAACCGTGACTGGGGCGGCGCATTCGGCGTTTACAAGAAGATGACCGAGGCTGTTCCTTACCACCGCTTCTTCAACTCTCCCATCTCCGAGTCCGCCATCGTTGGCTCCGCCGTGGGCTACGCTATGTGCGGTGGCCGTGCGATCGTTGAGCTGATGTACGCTGACTTCATCGGTTGTGCCGGTGACGAGATCTTCAACCAGATGGCAAAGTGGCAGGCAATGTCCGCAGGCATTCTGAAGATGCCCATCGTTCTTCGTGTGTCTGTTGGCTCCAAGTACGGCGCTCAGCACTCTCAGGACTGGACTGCGATCTGCGCTCACATTCCCGGCCTGAAGGTCGTATTCCCCTCCACCCCCACTGACGCAAAGGGTCTGATGACCTCTGCGCTTGAGGGCACTGACCCTGTCGTGTTCTTCGAGTCCCAGAGAGTTTACGGATTCGGCGAGCAGTTCCGTAAGGACGGCGTGCCCGAGGGTCACTTCGAGATTCCCTTCGGCGAGCCCGATGTCAAGCGCGAGGGTAAGGATGTGACCATTCTCACCATCGGCGCCGTGCTTTACCGCGCGATGGAGGCCGCTAAGGAGCTGGAAGAGAAGTACGGCATCTCTGCTGAGGTGATCGACTCCCGTTCCGTGGTTCCTTTCAACTACGAGAAGGTGATCGAGTCCGTCAAGAAGACCGGTAAGATCCTGATCGTGGGTGACGCCTGCGAGAGAAACTCCGTGATGAGAGATATGGCATCCAACATCACCGAGATGTGCTTCGATTACCTCGACGGGCCCGCCGTGGTTGTCGGCTCCCGCAACTGGATCACGCCCGCATTCGAGCTTGAGAAGAGCTTCTTCCCGCAGCCCAGTTGGATCATCGACGCGCTTCATGAGAAGATCATGCCCATCCCGGGTTATGTTCCCACGACCAACTTCACCGACATCGAGAAGGTTGAGCGTGCAAAGAAGGGCCTTTAATCCATAAACCAAATAAACGCAATCCATCGGGCGTTTCCGCCCGATGGATTTTTAGAAGAGAATGAAATTATACGTTTTAACGACAACGAATCCGCATTATAATCTCGCGCTTGAGGAATATCTGTTCCGCCACGAGAGCGACGATGTTTGTATGCTTTGGCAAAACGAGCCCACCGTGGTGATCGGCAAAAACCAGAACGCCTTTGCCGAGGTGGATACCGATGCCTTGCGCCGTGACGGGGTGCATCTTGCGCGCCGCATTACGGGCGGTGGCGCCGTGTATCACGACCTTGGCAATGTCAATTTCAGCTTCATTTCGGCAAATAGTGCCCAAACGGGGTTGGATTTTGCAAAATTTACCGCGCCGATCCTTGCGGCGCTGGCCTCGCTTGGCGTGCGCGCCGAGCTCTCGGGGCGCAACGATCTGTTGCTTGACGGAAAGAAGTTTTCCGGCAATGCACAGTACAGTGCCAACGGCAGAACGCTGCATCACGGCACCCTGCTTTTTGACGCGGATCTTATGGCGGTTGCGCGCTATCTTCGCCCCGATGAGGAAAAGCTTTCAAGCAAGGGGATCAAATCCGTGCGCTCCCGCGTGACAAATCTTGCGCCGCATTTGCAAATTAGTGCCACAACGGGTGAGTTTATCTCGCTCCTGGCGCGCTTTTTGCGCGCGCATTACACCCCGGAGGAACCCCCTGTGCCGCACAGTGCCGAGATCGACGCGCTGTTTGAACGCAATGCCTCGCAAGAATGGCTGTTTCCCGCGCGCGAGCTGGTGGCGGGATACACACTGCAACAAAAAAAGCGTTTCCCGTTTGGCAGCATAGAGCTGACGCTCTCTATGCACAACGACGTTGTGCGGGACGCGATGATCCGTGGAGATTTCTTTGGCAGCGCCCCTGCCGAGGAACTGGAACGCGCTCTTTGCGGCAAAACGCTAGCAAGCATTCGCCAAAATGCGGCGGATTTTAAGGCACAGCGGTATATTTTCGGCATAGACGACGCGAGCTTTGCTTCGCTGTTCGAATTTTGAAAAAGAAGCGAAATCACACCCGTTTTGGGGGTAATTTCGCTTCTTTTGCTTTTCTTGCGCAGTTTGCTTGCACAAGAAAAGCGTGTCGCATATGATGAAAAGCAGCGGCGTGCGCAACTTCTTCCCAATTTGACTTGCATTTTTCGCGTTTTTATGTTAAAATAGATAAAGTTTTCAAATTAACCGTTTTAGCGGAGGTCTACCTTGATTTATTCTGATGTTTTACAGGCGCTTGGCAATACGCCGATGATCCGCCTGAACCGTATCGTGCCCGAGGGCGCGGCCGAGGTGCTGGTCAAGTACGAGGGCGTGAATATCGGCGGCTCGATCAAAACGCGCACGGCGTATAATATGATTTGCGAGGCCGAAAAGCGCGGCGCGATCCATAAGGATACCATTATCGTGGAGCCCACCAGCGGCAACCAGGGCATCGGTCTTGCCCTCATCGGCGCGGTGCGCGGCTACCGCGTGCGCATCATTATGCCCGACTCGGTGAGCGAGGAGCGTCGCAAGCTGGTGAAGGCGTACGGTGCAGAGCTTGTCTTGATCCACGACGACGGCGATATCGGCAAGTGCATCGACACCTGTCTGCAAACGGCCTTGAATATGGCAAAAGAGGATCCGAACGTTTGGGTGCCCCAGCAGTTCATCAATCCCGACAATCCCGAGGTGCACCGCCGCACCACGGCAAAGGAGATCCTTGCCGCGGTGAACGGCCCCATTCACGGCCTTTGCTCCGGTGTGGGCACGGGCGGCACGCTCACGGGCATCGGCGAAACGCTCAAGGCGGAAAATCCCGATATGCTGATCTGGGCGGTCGAGCCCGAGAACGCCGCCATTCTTTCCGGCGGCAGCATCGGCACGCACCTGCAAATGGGCATCGGCGACGGTCTGATCCCCGACAACCTGAACCTGAACATTTTTTCCGATACTGCGATCGTGACCGACGAGGAGGCACTCAACACCTCTCGGCGCCTCATTCGCGAGGAGGGCATCCTTTGCGGCATCTCCCGCGGCACGAACGTGGCCGCCGCGCTTCGTATGGCGAAGCTGCTTGGTAAGGGCAAGACGGTCGTGACCGTGCTTCCGGATACGGGAGAGCGGTATTTCAGCACAGAGCTTTTTGATTTTCAATAAAACAAAGCAACGCGCCTCCTGCTGCGGCAGGGGGCGCGTTGCTTTATTCATAAATATTTGCGCGAAGAAAGCTTACAGCAGCGTGGCGCGCAACGTGTCTGCGTCCTCGGGAGAAAGCAGCGCGGGGGGGATGTCCAGCACGGTCTTGCAGCCCCACTCGCCCGCTTTGGAAAGGCGATACGCGGCGCGCGCGTACGCGACTAATACAGAAGAGGTGAACTCGGGGTTGGAGCCAAGCGTCAAACTGTACTCGATGATCTGATCGGTGCCTCCGTCAAAGCCGGTCTTTCCCGTGCGGATCACCTTGCCGCCGTGGGGGAGCGTGGCGTGATCGCGCGCCATTTCCTCGGCGGTGATGAAGTGCACGGTGGTGTCGTAGTCGGCAAAGTAGTTGGGCATGGTCACGATCTCGCGCTCAATGCGCGCCTTGTCTGCGTTCTCGGCGGTAACCACGTAGCACACGCGCGTGTGCTTCTCACGTGCCGTGAGCGTAGGGCACTTGCCGCTGCGCACGGCGTCCAGCGCCTCGGGCACGGGCACGGTATACTGTCTTGCGTCCAGCACGCCCTCAATGCGGCGCACGGCGTCGGAATGTCCTTGGCTCACGCCCTTGCCCCAGAAGGTGTAATCCGACCCTGTGGGCAGAATGGCGCGGGCATACAGGCGCGCAAGGGAAAAAAGTCCGGGATCCCAGCCCACCGAGATCACAGCGACCTTACCCGCCGCCTTGGCGGCAGCGTCTGTTGCGGTGAAGTGTGCGGGGATCTTGGCGTGGGTGTCAAAGCTGTCCACTACGTTGAAGTGCTGCGCCATATCCGGCGTCTGTTGGGGCAGATCCGTGGCGGAGCCGCCGCACAGGATCAGTACGTCGATCCGGTCCTTCATTTTGAGGGCATCGTCCACGTGAAGCACGGGCACGCCGGGGGTCTGAAGCTTCACGCTCTCGGGCGCACGGCGTGTGAAAACGGCAACCAGCTCCATATCGGGGCTCTGACGCACGGCGCTTTCCACGCCGCGACCGAGATTGCCGTAACCAAGAATGGCAATACGCATAAAATCGCTCCTTTGCGGGTTAATATGTCATTATTATATTACGACCGGGGCACGTTTGTCAAGAAAAAATACACGTGATGAGCTGAAAACTTTCCCCACAGAAAAAACTGCAATTTTTTGAAGAAAATTCAAGAAAAGTACTTGACAAGCGGAGAAAAGACGTGTATAATATTCGTGTTAGCAGACGCTAACTTATTTTTAGGCCGTTGTTGTTAGGCAAAACTAACATTAAACTTCCGTGAACAAAAGGGAGAAAGATATGAAAACGTTAAGACAGGTCAAGGTGGGTGGCCACGCAAGGGTCGTTAAGCTGCACGGTGAGGGGGCACTCCGCCGCCGCATCATGGATATGGGCATCACCAAGGGTGTGGAGATTTACGTCCGCAAGGTGGCGCCGCTGGGAGATCCGATGGAGCTCAACGTCCGCAATTACGAGCTTTCCATTCGTCTGGCAGACGCTGAAACCATTGAGGTGGAGTGACCCGCAAGGGGATATTCTTCTGTCTTTTACAAAGGCAAGTGTACACAATCGAAAGTGAGGACAAACAGTAAATGGACATTCGTATCGCGCTGGCGGGTAATCCCAATACAGGCAAGACTACGCTGTTCAACGCCCTGACGGGCTCGAATCAGTACGTGGGGAACTGGCCCGGTGTCACGGTAGAGAAGAAAGAGGGAGGCATCAAAAAGCGAGAGGGCGTGACGGTCACCGACCTGCCCGGCATCTATTCGCTTTCCCCCTATACGCCCGAGGAGATCGTAGCGCGCAAATACCTCGTGGAGGAGCGCCCCGACGTCATTTTGAACCTGGTGGACGGCACCAATCTGGAGCGAAATCTGTACCTGACTACGCAGCTGTGTGAGCTGGGTATTCCCGTGGTGGTTGGCATCAATATGATGGACGTGGTGAGAAGAAACGGGGACAACATCAATATCGAGCTGCTTTCGCGGCGCCTGGGGTGCGAGGTCGTCGAGATCTCGGCGCTCAAGGGCGACGGTGTGATGGAGGTTGCAGAGCGTGCGATCGAGGCCGCTAAGACCGGCAGCTCCTGCACGCCCCGCCACATTTTTTCGGGCGAGGTCGAGCATGCGATCGCGCACATTGAGGAGGCGGCCGTGCACGGCTTACCCGAGTGCCAGCAGCGCTGGTATGCCATCAAGATCTTCGAGCGCGACCCCCGCGTGCTGGAAAAGCTGCACATAGATAACGAGAAGCGCGCACACATCGAAAAGGACATCGAAGCGGTCGAGCGCATGATGGACGATGATGCCGAGGCCATCATCACCAACGAGCGCTATAATTACATCGAGAAGATCCTCAGGGGTTGCTATAAGAAAAAAAGCATAGGGCGCCTTACGCTCTCGGACAAGATCGACCGTGTGGTCACCAACCGCTTTGCGGCGCTGCCCATCTTTGCGGCGATCATTTTCCTTGTATATTACATCGCCGTTTCCACCGTCGGCACGTGGGTCACGGACTTCACCAATGATGGGTTGTTCGGTGACGGCTGGCATCTTCTCGGCATCGGCGGTAGCGCTTACGAGGAGGCGGTGGACGACTATGCCGCCGAAACGCTTTGGGCGCTGCCGGGACTTGAGGTCTCGATGCAGATCGCGGAAAACGATGAGATCCCCGGTGCGGGTGATCTTCTCGCCGCTGTGCAGGATAGGAACTACGCTGCCTTTGAGGAGGCGTGGGGGGCTTACGGCCCTGCCTACGTCGAGTATTACGGCTTAGCGGGGGAAACGCTTGGTGCTCTGATCGACAGTGCGCTTGCGGGAGCCCCCGCCCCCTCCGATTTCGGCGTGTGGGTGCCCGGTGTCCCCGTGCTGTTTGAAGGGATGCTCGGTGAGGGCGGCTTGAACACGCCCGAATGGGTGCAGAGCATGGTCATTGACGGCATCGTCGGCGGCGTGGGTGCCGTGATCGGCTTCGTGCCCCAGATCTTCGTGCTGTTTTTGATGCTTTCCTTCCTGGAAATGTGCGGCTATATGTCCCGCGTGGCGTTTGTGCTTGACCGCCTGTTTTGCAAGTTCGGGCTTTCGGGCAAGTCCTTTATCCCGATGCTCATCGGCACGGGCTGTAGCGTACCCGGCATCATGGCGTCGCGCACCATCGAAAACGAAAGCGACCGCCGTATGACGGTCATTACCACGTCCTTCGTGCCCTGTAGCGCGAAGCTCCCCGTGATCGCGCTGATCGCGTCCGCCCTGTTTGGCGGCGCATGGTGGGTGGCACCGAGCGCCTATTTCATCGGCATCGCGGCAGTGGTGATCTCGGGTATTATCCTCAAAAAGACCAAGGCCTTTGCGGGTGAGCCGGCTCCCTTTGTGATGGAGCTGCCGCTTTACCACCTGCCTACGGTAAGAAATTTGTTCCGCGCCGTGTGGGAGCGCGGCTGGTCCTTCGTCAAGCGTGCGGGCAGCATCATTCTGCTTTCCTCGATCGTGATCTGGGCGGGCTCCTGCTTCGGCGTGATCGACGGCTCGTTCGCCTTCTCGATCGATATGGCACAAGAGGGTAAGAGCGTGCTGGATTATATCGGCGGTGCGATCGCCTGGCTCTTTGCTCCTGTCGGCTTCGGCAACGCCACGGCGGCGGTCGCCACCGTGATGGGACTTGTCGCCAAGGAGGAGATCGTGGCGGTGCTCGGCGTGCTGGATTTTGCGGGTATGGGCGCGCTTGCCGGCTACTCGTTTATGGTGTTCAATCTGCTTTGCGCCCCCTGCTTTGCGGCGATGGGCGCGATCAAGCGCGAGATGAACAGCGGCAAATGGACGGCATTCGCCATTGGCTACCAGTGCGTGCTTGCCTATGCCGTGTCGCTGATGGTCTATAATTTCGGTTGTCTTTTTACAGGCAGCGTACAGGACGCGCTCGGCGTGACCTCGCTCGTATTCGCCTTCCTTGTGCTCGGTGCGCTTGGCTACCTGTTGGTGCGTCCTGCGCAAAGAGTGAAAAAGGGAAGCGTTTGACGCAGAAAGGAGATTGCTATGCCCACTTGGCTTGGAACCCTGATCGCGCTGACTCTTGTCGGTGCGATGATCGTGATCGTTATTTTGTCCCTTGTTCGTGAAAAAAGAAAGGGAAAGGGCTGCTGCGGTGGCTGTGCGGGATGTACGATGAGCTGTTCTGCAAAGCAGAAAGAGGCGAAAATCGGTGAAAAAACCGAAGATATCCCGCCTGAAAAGTCAACAGAATTGTAAAAAGCAACAAGAAAGGTGCACGACGTGCACCTTTCTTTGTTCAAAGCGTAAAAAATCAACGAAATCTGTCAAACCACTTGACGAACGCACGCGGGTGTATTATAATATATAATAATTTATTACATAAATGCGATGACAGGAAACAATATCCGCCACGTATCACAGAGAGCCGCTGTTTGCTGCAAGGCGGTATACGGAACGGAGAATAACTCATCCTCGAGCTTCTGTGCTGAAAGGCTTCTGGTAGGCACAGACGGGCACTCCCGTTACAGGGTGACGTGTCACAGGCACGGTTAAGGTGGGCGCAGAGCGCCAAGCAGAGTGGTACCGCGGAGTTTTGCTTCGTCTCTTTGATGCAATGGTTTTTCTGTTGCGTGAAAGGGGCGTTTTTTGTTTCTTCGCGTAAACGGCGACCAAGGCCTCCCCAAGCAAAAGAAAGGAAAGGGAAGACTATGATTCACCAAAACAAGTATGAAAAACAGTATTTCGCACCCAAGGGTGTGACGATGGACTGGACGAAGCGCGACGCGTTGGACGCGCCGCCCATCTGGTGCTCGGTTGACCTGCGCGATGGCAACCAGGCGCTGGTCACGCCCATGAGTCTTGAGGAAAAGCTTGACTTTTTCAAGCTTCTTTGCCGCCTCGGCTTTAAGGAGATCGAGATCGGTTTCCCTGCCGCGTCCGAAACAGAATATGCCTTTTGCCGCACGCTGATCGACCAGAAGCTCATTCCCGACGACGTTACCATTCAGGTGTTGACCCAGTCGCGTGAGCATATCATCGCCAAGACCTTTGAGGCGATCGACGGCGCCAAGCATGCCATCGTGCATCTTTACAACTCCACCTCCGTGGCACAGCGCGAGCAGGTGTTCCGCCGCTCCAAGGAGCAGATCGTCGAGATCGCCGAGTTCGGCGCCAAGCTTTGCAACGAATACAAGGCCAAGGCGAAGGGCAAGGTCACCTTTGAATACTCTCCCGAAAGCTTCACGGGCACCGAGCCCGAGTTCGCCGCCGAGATCTGCAACAAGGTCATCGACATCTGGCAGCCCACCCCCGAGGATAAGGTCATCATCAACCTGCCCGTGACCGTGTCGCACTCGATGCCGCACGTTTACGCGAACCAGGTCGAGTATATGTGCAAGAATCTGCACGGCAGAGAAAACCTCATCATCTCCCTGCACCCCCACAACGACCGCGGCTGTGCCGTGGCCGACAGCGAGCTTGGACTCCTTGCAGGCGGTGACCGTATCGAGGGTACGCTCTTCGGAAACGGTGAGCGCACGGGTAACGTCGATATCATCACGTTGGCCCTCAATATGTTTTCTCAGGGCATCGATCCGGGACTTGATTTCTCGAATCTGCCCGCCATCACCGAGGTCTACGAAAAGGTCACCCGCATGCGCGTCTACGAGCGTCAGCCGTACAGCGGTCAGCTCGTCTTCGCCGCCTTCAGCGGATCGCATCAGGACGCGATCGCAAAGGGCATGAAGTGGCGCACGGAGCAGAACCAAACGGTCTGGAACGTCCCCTACCTCCCGATCGACCCCGCCGATGTCGGACGCATCTACGAGGCCGACGTCATCCGCATCAACTCGCAATCGGGCAAGGGCGGCATCGGATATATTCTTGAAACGCTCCGCAG